>CAZPPD010000129.1:0-10446 GCA_964588185.1 uncultured Alcaligenaceae bacterium
GCTTGGGGGGATAGTTGGAGTTATCGCTGGAACCCGGAGCTGTGGGCTGCGCAGGGATATGTCATCGCCTTGCCCAACCCTCGAGGCAGCACCGGCTTTGGTCAGAAATACATCAAAGAAATTACCGGCGACTGGGGCGGCAAATGTTTTGAGGACCTCATGGCCGGAGTTGCTTATATGGAAAAGCAACCCTATATCGCCACCAAGCGAATGGGTTCGGCCGGAGCTTCCTTCGGCGGCTACATGATGAATTGGTTTCAGGGCCACACCAAAAAATTCAAGACCTTAATTACTCACTGTGGCGTTTACAACTTCGACAGCATGTGGGGAACCACCGAAGAACTATGGTTCGATGAATTTGAACACGAAGGAAAACCCTGGGAGAAAAGTAAATCCTATCGCAAATTCTCCCCTCATTTGTACGCCAAGAATTTCCGAACTCCCATGCTAATCATTCATGGAGATTTGGATTTTCGCGTCCCGGTCTCCGAAGGACTGCAATTATTTACCACCTTGCAGCGCCTCGGAGTTCCTTCCCGCATGATTAATTTCCCCGATGAAGGGCACTGGGTAAGCAAACCTCGCAATAGTGAATTCTGGCACCGCGAGGTATTTTCCTGGCTGAAAAAATATGTTCCTCCTGGAGGGAAATGAAGGGGCTAAACAAATTTCCATTTGAAAATTGAAGTTTTGTTTGCCCTGAAAGGGCATGAACAATTAAGCCCAAGATAAAGCGCAGCGCCGCCCTGGGTATGGATTTCCTATCGTTGAAAAAAACTCCAATTCTCAATAAAAATGAGGTTTAGCTGGTCCTCCTATTGGGACTTCCTTCATAGTGCAGGGGTCCAACTGGAAAAAAGCCGTCAGTTGACGGTGGGAAGGTGGCAAGTGTCTCTTTTTGATTGAGATAAACCCGTTGGTTGACGGTGAAGTGTCTCTTTTATCAGTGTTGTCAAATTGATGCTAACCCATCTACGGACCTTCCGTACCTCCAGTTCAAGGTTGATTGTAGCACACTGACCTAGTGATAAGGGAGGTTGGTAGGTAAGTAAACTTTTCCTAAAGCCTTTGTTAATCCGAGTGATTAATCATTAACTCTTGGAATTGGCATAGGATTTATGTGGATTTTATTTCTTTCCAGTGAACGATGGTGTCGGCATTCTCTTTCCCTGCAACGCAGCGGAGAGAACTTCGGACTTCTGCAACGCTAGCGCTACAGGTCCACCCTCGACAGTTCGTCCTCGCATTGTCCAAAGTCCCTCTTTCGATACGAACTCACTTCCCGAGAAATACCCTAGAGGCGTCAACGCCAACCATTCCACTTGCTCCTCTGTTACGGAAAAGGATAACAAGCTCAGCAAGTGAGCCCCCGACTTGGTATTCCAGATGCGGACCTGACCATCAAAACTCCCGGTGGCCAGCCAGTTATTGTCCGAACTCAGGTCAAGGGTGTAAACCGGAGAGCCGACCGTGATGCCGCGAATCACGTTGCCTTTCTTCCCATCCCACAATCGGACCGTGCGATCGGCACTTGCCGATGCCAGCACCTTGCCATCTTTGCTGAAACAAAGTTCCTGAACGGCGACCCGATGTCCGCGTTGCAGCTTAGTTCGTTCACCTGTCCCGGCATTCCACCAATACAACGCCGATTCAAACCCCGACGAAACCACATTATTGCCGTCTGGGCTAAAGGCTACTGCCATGACATCCTCTTCCATTCCTCCCATGGTAAACAGGCTCTTGCCATCCCGGATGTTGGTAATGCGGACGGTACGATCTTTGCTTGCGGTCGCCAATGCCTTGCCATCAGGGCGAAAGGAAATGCCGTATACAAAATCTGAATGATTGGCGTAGGTCTTTTCCAACTTCAGGGACTCCAGATCCCAAACACGGAAGGTGTGATCAAAGCTTGCGGATGCCAGCTTTTGCCCATCCGGGCTGAAGTCTATAGCGAAAGCCACATCCCCATGTTCGCGAAACGCCGCCAACGATTTCCAATCGCTGGTCTTGAATAACCGGATTTCTCCTTTAGCAGAAGGTTGGCCACCGGCAACAGCTAGGATTTCCCCAGCGGGGCTAAACTTCAGATCATTGACTGCCCCCAGGAAATTCGTGAGGATCTTCACCGGTTGGAAGGTGTTGAGGTCCCAGATAGTGACATGCCCATAGGAGCCTGTTGCCAGCAAAGTGTTATCCGGATTAAATTCCACTGCGGTAACCGGTGCTAAAGGTCCGACTTTGAGGTTAAGGACCAGCGGGGCAGGGGGGATAGTTCCCAGAACTCCCTTTGGAGGTGTGGTCTTGGTAACAAAGCTCACGTTGAGCCGCCGCCGTTTGCCGGGCTTAGTAACGATCGTTTTTGGTTCCGTGCTGTCCGGTTTTTTTCCTTCTTTGGCACCGGTATCAATCCAACGCCGCAGCAACTCAATGGAACTTTGGGGCAGGGGGTCTCCATCTAGCGGCATGCGTAGATTTTTGTTCTCGGTGACAATCAACTTGACCAGCAGACTTTTCTTGCTCTTGCCTTTTTCGATAACTTTTTTCTTTGAACTGGTGAATATGTTCTCGTAAGTATCCAAAGCCAAGCCACCAGAGACGTCTTGTTTCTTGAGGTGTCTAGCTGCATGACAATAGGCACAGTTCTTTCGCAAAACCGGGCGAATGTCTTTCCAGTAGGTTGGAACCGGGGATTTTTCTTGAGCGGAGACGTAGCTGACAAGTAATAGGCAGAGGAGGGATAGCAACTGTTTCATAAAACACCTAAGGGATCACCTGCTGGTGGGATGTTAAGGGAGCCAACCTTTTGTAACCCCCAATTTAAATTCACTGGGGAACAAATAAACTTTCTCAAAAATATCTATCGCCAACTGAGTTGCTTCCTTGATAGTGCGGCACTCCATTTGAAAAGCGAACTGTTTGGAAACCGGTTTCCCACCTGGGCGGTCCAACATTTCAATATCTTTGCCTACCACGCCCAACGCTTTAAAAAATTCGGCTGCTCGGTAAAACTCTACTTCAGAGAGTGGCTGCCAGGGCAGGTCTATTGTTAGGGGACAAGCAACTGAGCCAAAGAACTGGACGAATTTTTCGGAAGGACAGTGTTCGAAGATAACAAATGTAGAATCTCCTTCCGGTTGAATCTGGAGTTCTTTTAGGGCCTTTTCAATTTTCGCTTGATTCTTCATTGGCAGATCTTCCAACCGGAAATTTTGAGGCCGGAGTTTCGATTGGCAACGTCTTTTCTCAACCTAAGAATTCCGATTCATCGTGCATGCCGTACTTCTTTGCAATTTCCGAATCGGTTGTAACTAATACGCCTGATTCCCGCCCCTGCCTTTGGATCGAGAAACACTCCGTCTGAAGCGTCTGATGAACGGCGCTCTTCTCATCAAAATGGCGGCTGCCTTCCTTCAATGCCCACCTCGGGTCCTGATGCAGATGAGTTTCATAGGGAAGGGTAGAATTTCGGATGGTACCTTCGGCCAAAGCTACTTCAGGTAAATACTTGATAGACTTACTTACCATATGTCTTTCTACCTTCGGCGGATTCGTTGCCTTGGGAAATCTCAATGATTAAACAAAAACTCCCGCGAATTGATAAGCACCCAAAGAAAATCCTGCACTCCCTCCCGGGGGTTCGGCGCCTCGCTAATCCATCGCTCCGCTCGAGCGACCTCCTCGGTACTAGGCAGCCGAGATAAGGTCACCAGGTATAACTCTTCTACCATCTCTGAGGGTTTCTTCTTCGCCTTAAACATCTGGGCGATTCGACCTTTACTGTCAGCCAGTTTGCGATTGAGAAAATCCCCGTTGAGTAGGTGCAAAGCCTGTCCAATATTCGGTTGGCTGGTCCGCTCACACTCACAGGTGATCTTGCGCGGAGGTCTTCCAAAGACATCCAGGAAGAATGATTGCACCTCGGCATCAGGAAGCTGAATGGCTCGGGTTCCCAAGGGAAGCCCCGGATACTTGGTCAGGGTCCCGGTTGCTGAGTCGATGGCATCTGCCATCTGCTCTGCCGTTAGTCGGCGCACGGTAAACCGGGTGAAATGCACATTTTGAACATCCACTTTGTTCCCGGGCGTTGCCGCGGAGCTAAGCTGGTAGGCACGCGAGTTCATGATGGTCCGCAGGAGGTGTTTCAGGTCATACTTGTGCTTGACAAAATCCACTGACAAAGCATCCAGCAATTCGGGGTTGCTTGCAGGGTTGGTAGCTCGCAGGTCGTCGAGAGGTTCGACTAAACCTCGTCCCATGTAGTAGCCCCAGAAGCGGTTGACGATGTTGCGGGCAAAGTAGGGGTTCTTGGCGTCAGTGATCCATTCCGCTAGTTTCACCCGCCGGTCCAAGGGGTCGGACATCTCCGGACCACCTAGGGGATGCGGCTGGACAACACCTCCTTTACGGGGATGGCGTTGATCCCCGGTGTCTTTGAGGTAGACTACCTGCTCGCGGCCAAACAAGCCAAATTCCTGGCTGTTCTTGGTCCCCAAGCGGACAAAGAAGGCAGTCATGCCATAGTAGTCATCTTGACTCCATTTCTCGAAGGGATGATGGTGACACTTGGCACATCCAATACGCACGCCCAGGAAAAGTTGACTAGTCGTTTCTGCCCAATCCGCTGGTGTCCGCGAGGTCATATAAAAGTTGGCAGGACCTTCGGTGAAGGTACTCCCTTCAGCAGTAATAATTTCTCGCACCATCTGGTCCATGGGTTTGTTGTCGCGGATAGAACCACGAATCCAGTTATGGAAACTCCACATCCCTCGGTCCTGCAACAGGCGGCGATTTATCCGCAGTAGGTCTCCCCACTTCAACGCCCAGTAATCCACAAACTCGGGACGGTTGAGCACCTTGTCGATGGCTTTGGCACGTTTGTCTGAAGATTCGTCTGCCAGGAAAGCTTTAATGTCCGAAGGGCGGGGCAGGGTGCCGATGGTGTCGAGATGAATGCGGCGAAAGAACTCCTCATCACTGCACAGAGGCGATGGAGTAAGGCCCAGCTCTTTCCATTTGGCGACTAACTTTTCGTCAACGAAGTTATTGGGCGGATAATCCGGAAACCCATCCAACTCCGAATAGGGCATAGTGACTTGAACCACTGTTGCCTGGCCGCCAAAGCGAACCATGATGTAGGTCTCCCCTTTGCCATTCGCCGTGATCCTGCCGTTGGGGGAAACTTTGGCCACGCCTTCGTTCAACGTATCGAACTGGGCGGTTGAAGTTACATCCTTTTGCACACCATCTTCCCAGGTGGCTTTAACCAGGATTTGCTGCTCCTCCCCGGGAACCATAGTTCTTTGTTTAGGCCATACTTCCAAGCCGGTGACGATGGGGTCTTTGACACTCGGCTCCGGAGCTCCGTCTTCCAGCCATCGTTTGATAAGGTTGTAATGGGAACTTCCGACCTGAAACCGTTCGCCGCCGCCATGTTCCATAATCAAGGAAGGCTTGAGCAACAAAATGCTCCGCTCGGGTTCAGACAGAACCACCCGGCGGCCCTCTGCACTTTGGACAATTTGAGCGTAATCAAAGGTTGGATCAAAACCCAGCAGACTTAATTTGAATCCTCCTTTGCCATGTTGCGAACCATGACAAGCTCCTTGATTGCAACCTACACGGGTCAGAACGGGAACAATCTCCCGGCTGAAATCCACAAGCTGGTCCGCTTTGGCGTTGGATACTTGGACCGGGATTTCGGCGACTTTCCCACCGAATTCTACACGAATAGCCGTACTGCCATCGCCGGCCGGGAGCACAATGCCTTTTTCGTCTACCAAGGCTATCGTCGGATCAAGGGATCTAAATTTTGCCGTGGAATTTAATTCCCATTGCCGCTCTTGAGAATATTTCCCCAAGACTCCAAGCCGTTGCTGATCACGTGGACCGCTCAGGGTTACTTTTGCCGGATGAACGATGAGTTTAATCGGTGGGGCTTTAGGAGGTTCGGCGGAGAAGGCGGTTAAAGAAGGAATTAGAACAGCGCAGGAAAAAAGGAGGAGAGAGAAAATCCGCATGCCATCAACCTCATATTATTTGTATTTCAATTTTCGAGGCAAAAATCAGGTAGGATTTAAGAATGATTTTTGGATGTTTGATATTTTAGCTTTTTCCAAGGGTGGGAGAAAGAGACAACTTCCATTTTATTCAATACGGGCATCTCCATTCAACCAGGGAAAAACTCCCGAAGTTGGAATTCACTTCAAACTTGCGTTGATTCTCATAGCCGGGGACTGTACATCAATCTTCATGGAAATGTTATGGAATAGATGCTAAAAGCCAGGTGGTGGAACAAAAAATCATTTTGGCGCTACACTCAGGATTGAGATAGGAAGGTTTAATGACTCCAGAAGAAATTCAAAAGTTACGCCAAGATAATTACAACGCCACTGTGGTTCACCTCCAGGAAGTAAATCCCGAACTTCGCATTATGCGTGTCAAACCGGATTTTGAATTGCCGCCCCATAAACCCGGGCAGTATGGAACCTTGGGTTTGGGGAATTGGGAGCCTCGAGTCGAAGGTGTTCAGGAAGAAGAACTGCCGCCGGAAAAGCTAACCCATGTCGTCCGCCGTGCCTATTCCATCAGTTGCCCGGTCTTGGGTGAGGACAACCAACTGTTCGATTTCGATTCTGTGGATTGGTTGGAATTCTATGTGGTTTTGGTCCGCAATTCGGGGAAATCGCAGGGGCCTGCTTTAACTCCAAGATTGTTCACCCTTAAAGAAGGGGACCGATTGGTTTTGGGGACAAAAATCACCGGCCATTACACTTCTGATCCCGTAAAGCCGGGCGATAATGTCATTTTCCTGTCCACAGGTACTGGGGAGGCACCGCATAATTACATGGTTTGGGAATTGCTTCGCAACGGCCATCAAGGAAAGATCTTGTCGGTCTGTTGCGTTCGCCACAAAACCGACCTTGGATATCTTGATGTCCAAGAGACATTAATGGATAATTATGAAAACTTCATGTATCTGTGGTTAACCACTCGGGAGCCGAAGATAATGAAGAAAATGTATATCCAGGACCTAATCAAATCCGGACAATTGGAAGACGCCTTGGAAGCACCCTTAAACCCGGATAGTACCCATATATACTTGTGTGGTAATCCGGCGATGATTGGAGTTCCCAAGATCGATAAGGAAACCGGAGAGCGGGATTACCCTTCAACGGAAGGGGTGATTGAAATTCTCGAAAATAAAGGGTTTACAATCGATCAATCCCATCCCAAGGTCGTTGGCAATATCCACTTCGAAGAATATTGGTAGGAATTCATTGTGGCAGAAGAAATTATTGATGGCTACAGGCTTCAACGTTGCATCGTTTCCGGCCAGGAAAGCCAGGTTTGGGAAGTCGTTCAGATTGCCAGCCACCGGCATTTTGCCATGAAAATTCTTCTTCCGGAGAACCTTGGCAAACCGGGACCGACCAAACTGTTAATCCATGAAGCCAAAGTCGGGCTCAAGTTACAACATCCCAATATTATTCGGATTCATTCGGTGGGAAAGGATCCAAAGAATCCCTACTTCATCATGGAATTCTTCCCTTCCGGTAGTGTGAAAAGCCGCATGCTGCGAAAAGAATTTGATTTTGTTAAAGAACATATGCCCAATATCCTGAAAAAGAGTGCCACGGCTTTGGCCTATATGCATGCTAATGGCTGGGTGCACCGGGATATCAAGCCCGATAACATTCTGATTAACAGCGCTGGGGAAGTGAAACTGATCGACTTCGCCATTTCTAAGAAAATCGAGAAGCCGAATTTCTTCTCCAAATTATTTCAGCAAAAGGGAAAAGTTCAGGGAACCCGCAGTTACATGTCCCCTGAGCAATTCCGGGGCTTACCGCTGGATGGCCGCGCCGATATCTACAGCTTGGGTGCTTCCGCTTATGAAATGACTACTAACCGTCCCCCATTCCGGGGAGCAACCAGTGCGGATCTCCTTTCCAAACACCTCGCCGAAAAACCGGTCACTCCGAAAATGTACAACAAAGATTTAACGGACGAGTTTTGTGAATTGGTTCTTAGTATGCTGGCCAAGAAGAAAGAAGAACGTCCTCGCGATTGTCACCAAGTCCTCATGAAACTCCGGCAAATTCGGATCTACAAGGATCAGATCCTCAATGCAGAATAATTTTGCTATCAATTTTGAGGTTGCAGGATGAAACCACACAAGATTTGCTTGATCCTCGGTTTGATTCTTCCCTTGATTGGCATCCTCCCACTCCGGAGTGCGGGGCAGTCAAAAGAAGAGATCGAAAAGCTGATCCTTCAGCTTGACTCCAAAAGGTTCCGGCTTCGCGAACAGGCTACCCAAGAATTAAAGAAATTAGGCCGGAAAGCACTTCCGGAATTGAAAGCTGCCCTCAAAAATGCCGGTACTCAAGAGTTAAAAGTACGGTTGCGAATTTTACTGAAACCGTATGAGGTTCGTTTTGTTTGGTTTTCCGATTACGGCAAGTTTAAAAAACTGCTTGGGAAGAAAGCCTGCCTTATCACCTTTGATGACATAAATACTGGAAATGCTGGGACTGTCCCTTTTGCCAAGGACCATTATGCCAAGGCTCATGCCATACTGATATCCGGCAAGGGGGGGCAATTTGCCAGTAAGAGCTTTGGCTTCCCAAAACACTTTCGACCGGTGTCCGGATTAAATATGTACGCCCCAGGACCCATCGCACCTCGAAATGCGGGAAAAGGTGCCGGGGGTTACCAAACCTATATTTCCTTTTACCGCGGGAAAAAATATGCAGCCACCGCAGGTTTTGGAACTTTCTTCATAGACGCGGATTATCCTCTACTCGGGCCAAGCAGTTTAAGGGCAATCTCCGTTGACCTAAAGAAAGAATCAAGACCTGTCTCCAGCCTCAATGGCCAAGCGCAATTTTTAGGTGTGCTGGCGATGGATGGAACAGGGGCCTTAATTCCCAACATTGCAAAGATTGAAATCACCAATGGTTGTAATTGGCCCGGCGCGGATGGGAATAATGCTGAGGGAGTTGCGTTGGATAATTTTATTTTCGCCGAACCAATCCTAATCCCTGGTCCTGCGCCGCTGAGGGAATGTCGCAATACCTTTGGTAATAATGCAATGCCGCTGGTATTGCCGCAATACCGAAGATTTAGCCCGTTGAATATCCATTAGCGGCGTTGTCCAGTCTCACAATCCTGGCTGCGTTCCCAGAACTTTTCCAGCGGTTAGTTTTCGCCCAGGTGGCGAACCCTACAGTTCCTCTGGATAATTTTTGCTGTTTCGCTAAACTTTCTTACTAAAGTTGTCTTGCCTTGATTTAACCGCCCGAATCACCAACCAGAGCAAGCTAAACCCAACCATGCGGGTCTGCCCCCCCGCTTAAACTTCATACATGAGTTTGCAATCTATGGCCAAGCTACAAGTGCTGCCATTCGAACAAGAAATCGGCGAAATGGAAGAACTGCTCGCCAAGCTGGAAGCGAACCGCAATGGCCAGGTCAAGAGCAGCGAAGAGATTCGCCAAATCCGCCGAGAGCTGGTGAATCTCAAACGCCGAATTTATTCCAACCTCAACGCCTGGGAAACAGTTTTGGTTGCCCGGCACAAGGACCGTCCTCAAACAGTGGATTACCTGAATCTCATCTTTGATGAGTTCGTGGAACTTCATGGCGACCGGGCCTTTGGCGATGACCGGGCCATTCGGACTGGATTCGCCAAGCTGGGGGACAACCGGGTGGTCCTGATCGGCCATCAAAAAGGCCACACGCTGAAAGAACGAAACGAGTGCCTTTATGGTTGTGCCCACCCCGAGGGCTACCGCAAAGCACTGAACAAGATGCGGCTGGCAGCAAAATACAAACTTCCGGTTATTTGCCTGATTGATACTCCGGGCGCTTTCCCGGGAATCGGTGCCGAGGAGCGAGGCCAATCCCAACTGATCGCCACCAACCTCCTGGAGATGTCCCGGATCCCGACTCCAATCATCTGCGTAATCATCGGCGAAGGAGGTTCCGGGGGAGCCTTGGGTTTAGGAATCGGGGACAAGGTGAGCATGTTGGAGCACGCCTACTATTCGGTGATTAGCCCCGAAGGTTGTGCCGGCATTCTCTGGCGGGAAGCCAACGACAAGACCAAACCTCAGGCCGCCGAAGCACTCAAACTCACCGCCCGGGACCTGTTCCGCCTCCGGGTGATCGACGACATTATCCCGGAACCTCTGGGGGCCGCCCACCGCAACCACCGGGAAATGGGCAACACTTTAAAGGCCTACCTGAACCGCTACCTCAAGGATCTGCGCAACAAATCCCTCGAGGAACTCCTGGAAGGTCGTTACCAGAAATTCCGCCGGATGGGAGAGTTCGAGGAGGTGCTCCTGCCCAAAGCCAGCCAAAACGGCAAGCCTCAACTTGAACAGCCGGCTAATCCATAAAAGCTACAAGTCTTTATCCTGCAATTGGTTAAAAATATCC
>CAZPPD010000130.1:0-10400 GCA_964588185.1 uncultured Alcaligenaceae bacterium
AACCACATCGCTGCAGAATAAGATTTCACCGGAAGTGAGATTCATGTCCTTGGCAATGGCCTGATAACTGGCAGATTCTTTTTTGGGTCCGGTCTTGGTGTCGTAGTGGCCCTGGAAATAAGACAACAAGTTTCCCTTTTCCGTGTGGCCAAAGAATAACTTCTGGGCAGTCACACTTCCCGAGGAATAAATGCGAATGTCCAAGCCGGCTTTAGTCCAAGTTTCCAAGGCGGGAATTAAGTCCTCATACACATGCGCTTGCATTTGTCCGGATTCAAAGCCTTCCTTCCACACCAGTCCTTGAAATTCTTTTAGAACGGTGGACTTTACGTCCCCATCCATCAAGCGAAAGAGTTCGGACAATATCCTTTGCCGAGTTTCTTCCTCGGAGGAAGACCCTTTCCAGGCGGCGAAAGATATCGATCTCATTTCCTTAGCGATTAGTTCGCAAGCATTTTTTACCTTGGGACCATCCCAATTCTTTTCCAGGAAATCGCCGAAATGTTTCCGCGCGTATGGAAACATCACATCGTAGACAAAACTCACGGACGAAGTAGTGCCCTCGATGTCCAATAAGATTCCTTTGCCGGAAAATTCCATCATGGCTTCACTACCGAAGAGATGGCGGATTCTTTGGCCGGCAGGAAATTGGGACCAAAGCACAGAGGTTCGTATTTTGTTTCCAGCGTGCTGTCGGTGTAAACCGGAGTCCAGCCCGATGGGTCCAAGAAGAGGCGGATAGCTCGGATGCGTTTTTCCGTGCACAGATCAAACCAGTGCTTGGTTCCGGCGGGAACGTTGATGAGATCTCCTTCCCCCAACTCCAACCCGAAGACTGGCCCATTGTCCGGATTGATGTGGAAAATGCCGCGGCCTTCCACGATAAAGCGAACTTCATCCTCGGAATGGGTGTGTTCTTTGCTGAACTTGGCGAGCATGGCGTCCAGGTTTGGCGTTTCCGGGGAAACATTAATCACATCCGCCGTTACGTATCCCCCTTGTTTCTTGAGCCGTTCGATTTCCGGAGCATAGGCATCCAGGATTTCCTGGTCCGCCGACGAATCTTTCAACCGGCCGGCAACTTCCCATTGTTCATATTGGATGCCAAACGGTTGCAGGAAAGCGGCGATTTCTTGGGGATCTTTGATTTCGCGATTTTCGTCTTGAATGCGGATATGTGCCATTACATTCTCCAATAATTAAGGGGATCTGACCAACTCACTCAAACAGAATAAAAAGTTATTTTATGAACCCGGCTTGGATTGTGTTACGGATGTTGTAGGATTGGATTTTAATCACCGATTTGGATTTTAAATCTTGAAGTACTCAAGTTCCACGAAATTTCGGCCCTTTCCTTTTCTTGGCAATCCCCATGTGCAAACCATACTGGGAAGCGCCTTGAAAGGTTACACCACCGATCTGCCTCACGAAGTGATTCAACTCCCGCTGGCCGATGGGGATACCCTTCTGCTGTATGACAGTCAATCCGGCACATGGGAACCGGGCAAACCCATAGCTGTCTTGGTGCATGGTCTTACCGGGTGTCACACTTCGGGTTACATGATCCGGTTGGGGAAAAGGCTGGTCGCCAACGGTTATCGAGTGGTCCGCATGGACCTCCGCGGAGCCGGACCCAGCATTCGGTTGGCCCGAAAGTTTTATAATGCCGCCTGCTCAGCGGATGTTCGCGAAGTATTACGCTACTATAACCGGCAATTCCCTTCGTCTCCGATCGTTCTGGTTGGTTTTTCCCTCGGCGGCAACATTGTCCTGAAACTTGCCGGAGAAGAGGCAGGTAACCCAATCGCAAACCTGGTTGCGATAGCCACCGCAGCACCACCCATTGATCTAAAAGTTTGTTCTATTTTGCTGGCTCAACCAAAGAACTTATTTTACGACCGCTACTTTGCCAAAGCCTTAGTTGGCGCGGTGGAGGAACACTACCGCTTGTTTCCCGACCAAGAGAAAATCGACTTCCCCTCGAAGCTAACCTTGCGGGAGTTTGATGATCTCTACACTGCACCAAGAGGTGGGTTTGCAGATGTGGAAGATTATTACGAAAAGGCGGCCTGCCTGCCGTTAATCGAGCAAATTAAAATTCCCACGCTCATATTCACTGCTAAGGATGATCCCTTTATTGCTCTGGAACCAATACGGAAACTCCAAGGGCAAACAAACATTGAAGTTCGTGTAGTGGACCGGGGAGGGCACTTGGGATTTCTGGGCCCGGACGGAAATGGGGGGGTGCGTTGGCTGGAGCCACGCATGGCCGAATGGATTTTACAAAATGTCCAGCCGATATGATTAGGATTCCTCGAAACCAATTACCACGCAAGTAACATTATCTTTGGTGCCCCGGTCGAGGGCCATCTTGACCAAGTGGTCTGCCCAAGCTTGGACCTGAGGATATTCCCGGGCACCAAGGCGAAGGTCTTCGTCTTCGATATGATTGGTCAACCCATCAGTAGCTAGTAGCAACCGATCTCCTGCCTGAGTAGTAAAGGGATGCAGGTCCGGGCCTTCGTTCATATTAGTGCATCCGAGGAACTTATGGAGTACATTCTGGTAAAAGCTGGTTTCCGCTTCTTCCTGGGTCATCGCTCCGGTAGTCACTAATGCCTGGGCGATGGAATGGTCCACGGTTAACTGTTTCACTTCGTCGCCTCGGATCAGATAAGCGCGGCTGTCACCCAGGTTGCCCACCACGACTTGCTCGTCCAGTTGAACAGCCATCAAGGCGGTGGTTCCCATGCGCCGACCTTCGGGTTGATACTTCCCGGCAGCCACAATGGCGTCATTCGCTTCGGCCATGGCTCGGAGAATTGCCTGGGAAAGCTCATCCTGAGCTTCCAATCGCTCATGCACCACGCGGGGGATAATTTCTGCTGCCAGTCCGCTGGCCCGTTCGCCACATTCCTGCCCCCCCATGCCGTCTGCCACCAAAAAGACCCGGTTTTCCAGATCTACGACATAAGAATCTTCATTATTCTCTCGTATTCCTTTTGCAGTGCTGCTTCCAACAAACACAGCGAGATCCGACATATAAGGACTCCCAGAAATTAACCGTTGTTCACATCAAATGTATATATTAGCCCCCTGATTTAGGGCATGTCAAAAATTTGCCGATTATTCCTTCACTTCTCCCATTAACTCCCTTGGATATTAGTAAGGAATGATTTGCAAAAAGTTCCCTACCAATCAAAAGGAGTAGATGAACTGTTTCCCAATCTTACCCAGCGTCATGTCCAACCGGAGTTAATGGATCAACCCGACCTTGACCCAAAAGATCATCATCAGGCTTTGCAAGGACTGCGGCGCGTAAATTGGTGGAGCCGAACAGTGGACCAATTATATTCTGCCATATTGGAGATAAAAGGTTCTCAGGGAAACCCCATGACAATATTGGATGTGGCAACCGGGGGAGGAGATATTCCCATTGGGCTATGGAAGAAAACGCAGCGAAGAGGTTTAGCCTGGAAAATTTCCGGTTGTGATTTTAGCCAAACTGCAATCGATCATGCAAACTCCCTTGCGGCTGCTTCCAAGGCGGAGGTAGATTTTTTCCGGCATAATTTTTTGGTCGATCCTATTCCGCAGCAATATGACGTTGTCATTTCCTCCCTGTTCTTGCACCACATCCAATTTGATCAGGTAACCGCCTTTCTGAGCAAACTGAAACAATCCACTCGGCGGTTGCTACTGATAAGTGATCTCCGCCGTTGCTTATCTGGATGGATCTTTGCCTGGGTGGGGACACGAATTCTTAGCCGAAGCCCAATTGTCCATGTCGATGGTCCCCTTTCGGTATGTGCTGCCTTTACAACAGGAGAGGCAGCGGCTTTAGCCAAACAAGTTGGCTTAACTGATGCAGTTGTCCAAAGAAAATGGCCGTTCCGTTTCTTGTTGAGTTGGGTACCGCCTTTGGAAATGGAAGGGAAAGGCCCAAACTGAGTGGAAAAGAAAAAGATGCTTCCCTTATCCACTAATATACTTTTAACAGGGTGGTAGAACTCGTTGGACGGCCCCAGCAAAGTTCCAACTTTTATCAAAAATCAAAGCATAGCGTAAGGATCACATATGACATTCGCCATTCGAGGGTTGGGAACGGCATGTCCGGCTACTCAACTTTGTCAGGAAGACAGTAAAAAAATCGCAATGGCGTTGGGATGTCCCAGTCCGGAGCAAGCAACTTGGCTGCCCAATATGTACTCGCAGACCGGCATCCAAAACCGCCACATTTTTTTTGACCGCGAAGTGATCCGGGACATCCTGGAAGGTACGAATAAAACCCAATCTATATTCCTGCCTCGAAAAGATCCCGGAGACAAAGGTCCGACCACAGGACAACGAATGGGCCATTACCGCCGGGAGGCATTTCCATTGGCGCTGGCTGCTGCCAACAAAGCCTTGGAGGAATCCGGAATATCCCCAGCCCAAATCACCCACTTAGTGACGGTCTCCTGCACCGGTTTTCATGCTCCCGGGGTGGATGTAAAACTCATCTCCTCCCTTCATCTTTCCCCGGAAGTCCAGCGAACCCATGTCGGTTACATGGGATGCCATGGAGCTCTAAACGGCTTACGGGTCGCCCGTTCCTTTTGCGAAGGTCAATCCGACGCCAATGTCCTGCTGTGTGCTGTGGAACTCTGCAGCCTCCATTATCACTATGGTTGGGATCCTCAAAAGATGATCGCCAATGCTTTGTTTGCAGATGGAGCAGCCGCAGTGGTTGGGAATTATTCGTCGCCCGGGCAAGGAGAAGAAGCTTGGCAGGTTGCCGCCTCCGGATCTTGTGTGTTTCCGAATTCCACGAAAGCCATGACTTGGACGGTGGGAGACCATGGCTTCGAAATGACGCTGTCAAAACAGGTGCCGGTGTTAATCCAGGAGAATTTGCGTCCATGGTTGGCTTCTTGGCTGAAGGGAATGGCAATGACCCTGGCGGATATCGGCTCCTGGGCCATTCATCCGGGCGGTCCAAGAATTTTGGATGCTGTAGAAGAGGCCCTCAGTTTGCCGAAAACAGCTACGGCCATTTCGCGAGAAATTTTAAATTTCCGGGGAAATATGTCTTCTCCGACCCTGCTTTTCATATTAAATGCGTTGAGGAATAGGCTTGCCAAACGTCCCTGTCTTGCCTTGGGTTTCGGGCCGGGGCTAACCGCCGAGGCCGCCTTGTTTGTTTAACTGATGACCAAAACTGTACGTTTTAATTCACAGTCTTCCCAGAAGCGGAAAAGGCTGTCACCTACTTTAATTTTTTTCTCTTCATTCCGGTAATTTTCCAAATATCCGCCTTTGTATCCGTTACCGCCCGCAAAATACCCCTAAATTCTCATGCGAAAGCTGCCGATAAAGGACTCTAGTATCTCCGATGTCGCGCGCTTGTTAATTGGATTGAGTGGACAGAGCATATCAAGGTTTTCAGGGGAGAACCGCTGCCTCTCGGGTCAATTCTGTTCCAACGGGGTGATTCATATGCACCGGATTGCTAGGGTAGCGATACTTGCTGGGGTGATGTGCATTGTGACTGGTTGTACACAGCAGTGTTTCATCCATGAAGCCGATCTGCATCATTACAATACTTTAGGGGGACCACCTCACTTAGAAACCGACCCCAGTGCCGGGGCTCCCCAATTAGAACTTACTGATCGAAATGAAGTGGCTACGGTAGACACTCCCGAAAACCGCGAGCCTTGGTACCTAACTTTGTCCGAAGCCATGGCCATTGCTCTCGAACAAGGATCTACCGGGATTCAAAGTGTACGGGCACCGGGATCGGTTGCCGATGATTTGTCCACGGTTGCCCAGATCAATAACGTAGAACTCTCCTCGAATTATGGCAGAGTGCTTGCCCTGAACCCGGCAGCCGCTGGGGCCGCCATCGAAGCATCCTTGGCTCGCTTTGATGCAAAATGGGTGACTTCCATGGGATGGAACTTTGTTGACCAGCAAGTCCAAGGGTTAGGATCATTCCAAAATGGCCAGTTTGCCAGTTTTGTGAGCGGCTTGGCAAAACCGTTGGCAACCGGTGGTGTTGCCGGCATCACTTTTAGCACCAATTATTCCAACTTGCAGGCACCGCCGCAGTTCTTCCAAATTCTGAATCCTTCTTATTTGGCCCGTTTAGACCTTACCTTTGAACAACCTTTATGGCAGAACAGTGGAACCGAAATCCAACAACTCTTGAGCCGCCACCCTGGAGCCGGTGTGGGGACCCAATTAAATCCCTTTGTCTCCTCTTTCTTGAACGGCCACATTGGTTCGATCAATCCCGGACTTGGAGCCGGAGCCGGTTTTGGAGCCAACGGTATTTTGATTTCCCGGATTCGCTTCGATCAATCGCGGGCCGAATTTGAGCGAGCCATCAACTTTACTCTGCTCAATGTTGAGGTAGCTTATTGGAACTTATATTCAGCTTACGTTTCCTATTACGCCCAGGAAATCGGTTACCGCACGGCTTATGCCTCTTGGAAAACCCTGAAGAAGTTTGAGGAGGCCGGCAAAAAACAAGAAGGGCAACAACAAGGGATTCGGGCCAGCTTCGCCCAAAGCCGCGGGCAGTTCGAAGAATTCCGGGCCAACCGCATCGTTGCTTTGAATAATGTCTTGGAAGCAGAACGAAATCTGCGGGGATTGCTGAACCTGCCGATCAATGACGGCAAGCAAATCATCCCTATCGATGCTCCTACCATGGCTCCTTATTATCCGGATTTTGATACCGCCCTGACGGAGACCTTACATAAGCGACCGGAATTGATTGCCATCAGGCAAGAACTCAAAGCCCGGCAATTAGATTTGATTGTGCAGAAAAACTACCTTAAGCCGGATCTGCGTTTTATCTCTCGTTACGGCATTAGCGGATTAGGATCTCGGTTAGACGCCGCGGATGAGATCTTAGATCAATCCACCGGCCAAATGCGTCCAAACAATGCGTTCCGGAATCTGTCGGATACCAATTTCAATGATTGGAATATCAACCTCGTTTTAAACATTCCTCTGGGTTACAAATTTGAACACGCTGCGATTCGCCGGGCGCGCTTAAGCCTGGCGCAAACGTACATGGCCTTGAAGTTCGAAGAACGCCGGGCCAAGCGGTTCTTGCAAAAAGCTTATCGAGATATTTTTGCCACCTATCGCCAGATTGAAAGCCGCCGCCAGCAACGCTTGGCGGCAGCCGAAGAGGTTCGAGTGCGAACGCGCGGGATTGCCGTTGGCGGTGAAAACCTCGGTAGCCCTTTCACCTTGGATTCCTATCGCCGCTACGTGCAAGCTCTGGTTCAGGAACACAATGCCATCGCCGCCTACAACAATGCGATTGCCACCTACCAGTTTGCCAAAGGCACGATCATGCAACATAACAGCGTGGTCATTGGAGAAGGCGAACTGCCGGAATGTGCTCAGGTTCGTGCGGTCGAGCATGAGCGGGAACGAAGCAAAGCATTAGTGGTACGAGAGCGAAACGCACCGATTAAGCATGAAAATTACAGCAATGGGGTCTTGGTTGCCAATGTCCCGGAACATACGGCTCCTTCGTTGATCTCCTTGTTCACCGGAGCCGGATTGTCTCCGCAACCGAAGGAAAACCCGAATTTGGAACCTCCTACCGGGACGGCTCCCGAAAGACTAATGACACCGAAAGAAGTGGGACCCGATGAACCAAACCAAGAACCAAGTTCTTCCCACCAACAAGGGTTCGCTACCCACCCCTATTCGAATCCGCCATTTATGAACCCAACTCCTTCTCAGCAATACCCGACAGCGGCTCCCTATGCCCAGCCAACTGGTGAACCAACTCCGGTTGGAGCGTACCCAGGAACTTATGGCGGCTATCCCGGCATGACCCCGCAGTACCAAACGCCGATGGTTCCTTTAGAAGGAGTGACGTATCCTTCGCAGCGACAGTTTAACAATTGATTGTTCGACTATTCGATTTCCAGCCCATAGGTGGTTTACTTGTGGGCTTTTTTTACAGGGTGACAAAATGACGGCTGCTACCTTGATGACCTTGAAAGATCTGCAAGAGCATGTCCGGGAGGTTCTGTGCCGGCAGAATGATTTGGAACCAGCGGTGACCCCGCTTCATCACATGGAATTTCGCAAGGATGGTCAAATCTCCGGCTTGTTTTTTCACGTCCAAGGACCGCGTTTGGTAAAATCCTACGCTGTTTGGTCGGTCGATGAAAGCCGAATCCTTTTTTACGATGGCAAGGGAAACCGATTTGCCGAAACCTTGGTAAGCGAAGGACCGGAATTGGATTGAATCCTAAAATTATTGCAGTTTACTTATAGGTCTGAAGCATGCTCGCCTGAAGTCTTAAAGGACTTAGCTTTCAGGAAATACGCGGAAGATTCAGAATGGTTGGGGCAAGCATGGCACACGAAAATATTTGGAGAATCCCAAAATTGAGTGGAGTACCGCTTTTTTGGAATCCTCTTTTAATTCCGCTCGGCTTTTGGTAAAAGCCTTCGCCGTACACTTTTTTCCTACCTGAAAAGAGGTCCACTGGATCAGCACGGGTCCAAGTGGAAGTTACGGAACAGTAGAAGGAAAAAACATGGAAGACCAACGCCCAGGAAAGGTAGCTTCTTTGGGGATTGTGCGTCGTTTTCCCAAAGACCCAGAAGCTGAGGTTAAATTGCCGGAAAATTTCAAACCACTTCGCCTGGTTTTGGAACCAGGCGGCATGTGCCTGGAGATACATAAAGCGGAAATGGTGATTGGCCGCCATACCAACTCGGATATTCGACTATCTTTCCCGGATATCAGTCGCCGCCATTGCCGATTATGTTTCACTGACGGTTATTGGGAAGTCCTGGATTTAAACAGCCTCAACGGGGTTCACGTTAACGGAGAGAAGTTAAAGGAATCAGTTTTGCTCGATGGGGACATTCTTAGGATTGGCGATTTAACCTTCAAAGTGGAAATTGATGCTCCTTATGGAAAAACCACACGAGGCCCCCGGAGAGTGGAAGCCCCTGCGGGAGTTTTACGCAGTATTGTGGATTATCTCCCCGACCGGGGGACGGATGGAACCAAAGAATATCGAAAAGCCTCTTAGGTGAACAAACCCATGAAAAAGTCACTTCGGTTGTTGACCAAGTGATTCCTACCAATTAGGATTCCTCACAGGCAGAAAAATTTTGTGGGGATTTTAACATGGTTCATTCCAAATCTATTTTCTTCATTTTAATCCTATTTCTCTCATTTTTTGGGATCACCTTTGCACAAGGGGATGGAGTAATCCTCAAGAAAGGGGTTCCGCAAAAGGGGGTCATCAAAGTAGGCAAGATGATGGCGAAACAGGGAATGGCAAACGTGTCCATCAAAGGCTACGAAAAAAATGTGCAGCCTACCAATGACCTGGGATTCAAGAAAAATGGGGGAAAGTACCAAATTTCTTATGGGAAAACTGCGGAGAAGTTTATTGAGGATTGTTACCAGATGGGAAAGAAGAAACTGTTTCTGATCGACGGCAACCAATTTGAGGTTGGTGGGGAAAAACTGTATTGTGCCCTTTGGCGTTCCAATTAGGGATTAGTTCTTTCCTTTGAAAAAGCTTAGATCAATTTCTCCCTGACCGATGACGGCCAATTTTCCATTGTTGACATACTCCACGCGGGCAATGTTCCGTGCTGTGCGGTAGGTGTCCACTCCGTCGTCCCGGATTAAGAAAACAACTATGGCATTGGGAATCGATTTCACTTTCAGCAATAGATCGTGGAATTTTTTGCTCTTGCTGAGATCTCCCCGGCGAATGCGCGTTTTCTCTTCCTTGCCATGAATTACCACATCATTTTTGGTGCATTCCACAAATGCCGGAAGCAACCCCACACCACTTCCCCCCGGTTTGATCAGGACTTTGGCCAAGTTGTCTTTCTTTCGCTGAACCACCTCCACTTTTAACTTAGCAATTTCTTCTTGCAGGTCCTTTAGCTCCGGAGATAATTTTTCGATCCGTTTCCGAGCTGCACTGGAATCGGCTAAAAGTTTCACTTCTAGCTTATCAGCAGTTTTCTTTTTGCTTTTGAATTGTTGTTCTTCGTTTTTCAGTCGTTTTAGTTCTTGCCTGGCTTGCTCTAATTTTTCTCGAATCGCGGCAGCTTCGGCGGCCAACTCATTCAGATTCTTTACTTTTTCCCAGGTCTGCTCGTTTTTCTTAGTCAGGTCTTGATACTGAAGGGCTATCTCGATCTTTTCATCCTTGTTGCTATCAATCTGACCCAACGCCACCGCGGCAATCATGAGGGTTAGCACCCCAATTACACAGCAGAGAATGCTCAAAAATGGGAACAGAGATATTCCGGCTACTTCTTTGCGGCGACGGCCCATTCTATTAACCACCGTTATCCCGTCCGAACATACTCCATCCTTTCTTCTTCCGCTGCTGTTGTATGAT
>CAZPPD010000131.1:0-10379 GCA_964588185.1 uncultured Alcaligenaceae bacterium
CAGGTTTTCAACCAGAAGAAACCCCCCCGCCCGTTGGTTGAGTTAACCGGCTCCCGGAACAGAAATGAGGATATTCGGGTAATCAATTATGACGTGGCCTACCTGCCGAGTTTAAACTTTTACACCCGCCGCATGGTTTACTCCACGGACCACGAAGGAAAGGCACTCTCTTATTTGGATTACGATGTCCCGGTGTTCTTGTATCTTCCGGAAACCCGATGGCGGAATTTAAAAGACAAACTCAAATCTTCTTGCCGCGTTTTGGGACGTTATCCGGATATGTACCGGCAAACCACGGTATTTGTAATCACCAACCGCTAAAGTTTGTCCTCTTTTACCGAGAAAATGCAAATGGAAGATATTGTGTGGTTGGCAAACCGAAAACCTGTTGTAAAATAGCTTTTTGATTTTGGAAACAAGTTTGAAGTGTTTCAAGGAAAGCAATCATGGGTGCTAGACGAATACGCCGGGAACTCCGCCAACAAGACCAAAGACGTTCTCGGATTGTCAATGGAATTGTTAAGAACAAAGAACGTGTCCGCCGCCAAGAACGCCTCGTCAAGAAATTGAAGGAAGGCAAGTTGCCCTATATCCCACCGGTCATGAGTTGGTTGAGCGCGGAACTCAAGAAGCCCAGCAAGGCCATAACCCAAGAAGATGTGGACCAGTATTTGGCGGCCAACGCAAATTAGTTGAGAATTGCCTGCTGGGAAGGTTGCGGTCACATTGTGACGGTCCCCTTTCCAACCAATTTTCAAGCCAGAATCGACGAACCCATATCCGGATTCACGTGTCTCCCATGAGGTAAACCTCATGGGTTTTTTCATGCTTGGGAGAAGAAAACCTTGTCAGACCCCAAAGAACAATCATCCGAAATGAAAGCGGTTTCCGAGCATGTTCCACCCAAAACCTCGGATACGATGGATGGCATTAACCTCAAGCCGCGCTTGTACGAAACCGCCGAACAAAGGCTGGATGCCATAGAAATGATCGGAGAAGAAGTTGCCTCCGGCTATGAACCCAATGCGGATTCCGGAATAACTCCCGGAATGCGCTATCTTCACTGCAGCCGGACTATCCACCAACTGGTAACCGACCGCAACCGGTCGGTGGGGCTCTATTTAGCCGTAGCCACTCTACTTTGGACGGCTTCCACCGCTTTACTCAATGTGAAACCAAACACCACACACATTATCCCCCTGGAAGTACTCCAGCGTTGGTGTTTGCCGGTCTCCTTTGGAATCATGGCTATCCTTGCATTTCTGGTTGCCTTCTTACTGATCCGGTCTCGAGTCGGCCTAATCTACGAAGTAGCCAAGATGAATGTGTTGCTCGGAATCCCGGCGGGTCGAGTTAAACGGGTCAACCCTTTAAGTATCTTTTTTCTCATGCACTTGATGGTGAGCCTGGCCGGAGGAGGATCAGCAGGTTTGTTTAGTGCCTACATAATGCGGCTTATAAATCCGGAGATGAATTTAACCTTATTAGGATGGTTGGGGTTCACAATAAGTGCCGTCATCGCGGGTTTATTGGTTTTCCTCTACATCTGGCAGGTGAAAGCGATTACTTCGGATGAGAAACTGAATTTGGAACACAAACAAGCAAATCAAAAAAGCTGATCGCTAATTTGATCGTGGTTGGCCGGGGCCGCCGGACTTTGGCTTGAAGGGGGAAAACTAATTTCGACCTCAGATACCCAAAATCAACCGGGAAACCTGTTATCTTACCAATCCCAGCCCCTCTAAAAAACTGTATTTGTCCCAATCCACCCAACTCTCGACCAATTTTCCTCCTTCGTAGCGGTCGGTGTGGACACCGGTCCAAGTTGTTGACTTGCCGGTTGGGTCCAGGTCTTTAAATTTACCGGTATGCTTTGCCGTCAATCGCCATCGGGAAGAAACGTAGTTCCCCTCGGAGACTTGCAAAAGAACATCCATCTTCACATCCGAAAACCCTTTGTGAAAATCCGCGACCAAGGCTTTCCATTCTTCCAGGGATTTGGAAGAAATGCCACCCGCGGCATCGGGAAGTTGATGATTGACATAATTTGGCGTCAGGAACTCCTCAGATTTGTGTAATGCGTTGTCGCCCCAAAGTTCGAGAAGGTGTTTGGAAGTTTCCTTGTGGTCGGCGGACATGGTAATCTCCTTAGTTTCACACCAGAGTTTTATCCAATTACAAATTAATAGGTGAATTGTATTGTCTGATCTATCCTCAGACTACAAGGAAAGGGGAATCGGCCAACAATGGGAATCAAGTCGTACCGGAAATCCCAAGCAGGAATTGTCATTGAGATTGTTACGGACGAAGTTTGGGATGAAAATAATTCTTTAAAATATCTATTCACGGAAAAGAATGCAGGGGATCAGCCAAGCAAACTCAAGGAATTTGCTTGGCTCGCAAAACACATGGATGGCAGGAACTCTCGTCAGATTTTGGCAGAAATATTCCACCGTTAAATTTTAGAACCGGCTCCTTGGTCACCCCGTTTGCGGGTCATATCGTAGGCACCGTTGGATTGCATGATAGCTAGTGCTTCCGAATACCTGCCGTTGGTGCGGACAGCAACAATTGGACGTCCCTCTTTTAGTTCATCCTGATACCAACGGATTTCTTCTTCTGATAATTCCATGGTGCTCATAAGACCTGTGAAACTACCGGCTATTGCACCTCCAGCGGCGGTAAGCAAACCGGCAATGACCAGCGGGCCAAATCCCGGCAAAACCAACGCAACAATAGAGCCGATTACTCCACCCAATACACCGCCACTGATGCCACCTCCCAGAGAACGTACCACTGCGGCTTGACCCTTCGCCTCTGCTTCTTGTTCCTCGGGAATGTCTTCCTCTTGACGCATAACAAACCCGATATTTTCTTTGGTGAAGTCGGTTTGAAGCAATTCATGGATAGCCGAGTTGGCTTGTTCCAAAGATGGGAATACTCCAACTACTGTGGATTTTTTCGCTTCTGTCATTTGTTCCTCCTGGTTCAATGAATTGCCGATTGATTATGCAAACTTGATGCCGCTAAAAGTGGGGAGTAGTGGATTAAGGGAAAACGGGAAGTCGACAACATGCCTGAGCAATCTCTTTCACAAAATTAGGCAAGGAATTTCCAGCAAGTCAGTTGTTACCCTGTTCCTGAATTTCTTTGGATAGAAATTTTTGCCACTTTTCCGGTGGTAATTCCGCTTCTGTTGGGACCAAGGCAAACATTAACAGCAGCAGACCAACCATCACACAGTTTTGCAATGCGGCTTGTAAAGGAATTGAAGCCGTTACAAATGCAAATCCAATCATCCAGCCGGCCACAAGCAAAATGACCAGATGTGCTTGACGAATCCTTGGCCAAAATGAAAATTTCCAGAACGAGAATAATGCCAACAGGATAACTAGGGTGCCACAGGTGAGATCGTTTACCCACCACACCACTGCTCCCTGCGGATGGCGAAAGATGAACGGGCTTAGAAGTAACCAACAACCCAACATGATTTCCGTTACCCGTGCCCACATTATTCGAACCTCGCAATCTCTTTGGCGACCTGATAAGCCTCTTCCGTCGGTTGTCCCGCAATGGTTTTCCAAAGAATAGTGAAGCTCTTGGTCCTTTTCCAGACGCGGTAGAGATACAGCAAGCAGGACCAAACCTCATCGTATGCAAAGTAGACCAAAGTCAGGGAAATCACAGCCGTAATCAAACAGGGAAAGCACCAGGAATTCACAACGGTTCCTTGCAGAACTACAAGGATTGCACTGACAATGCCTACTGGGATTACATCAATACCAAAGATGATGACAATCCAGGGCCGGCATTGCCAACGGCGTGTTGATCCGGCAAGACCAAAAATGGCGTCTCCAAGGTAAGCAATGGCTCCTAATGCAGCGTCCGGAATTAGCATCCGACGCCTCATCCACTTCGATACCTCTGAATCCAACACTTCCTGAGTTTGTCTGCCGAAAATGGGATCCCAAACCGTACTGATTAGCCCCCACTGATAAATGGCCATGTAGCCCGCAATCACGGTGGCAATACCTGCGAGTATACAAACGGGTATGCGTTGACTCCACCTTGAGGGGTTATAGTCCCAAGGGGGTGGCGCTTTCGAAATTTCCGGTTTGGCGAAGGTTGATGGCTCAGTCATGCTGTCGCTAATTTCCTCAATGGCAAAATGAAGATTCAACGCAGATTTCATGCCAACTATTCGTTTCGAAAACTAATTTGCAACGTTTGGACTGATGGCATAAGGATTGCACAACTTCAAGTCTCTTTATTTCAGGGAAAGCAAAGTGTAACAACTGAACTTCCGGGAAAAAGGAGCTAGCTACAATGGATGCAAACCACCTTTCGGACCGTTCCTCCAATGCATACCTGTCCTCTTTTTCCCAGGGTTCAACTATGGTCCGTTGACAGAGTTCGGTCGTTTGCAGGTGAATCCGCTAGCAAGATTAAGCGTTAACAACGTGAGAAGAATCCATGGCCCAGATCTTTCACCGCAGTTTTAACACCATTTCCAAGGTAAGTATCTTTAGTGCGGTGTTTGTTATCGTGGGAATTGGTTGGGCTTACAACCGTTTCATCCGCTCCGACTATGTGACTGGAAAAGATGTTGCTCACGAACAACCCGTTCCTTTCAGCCACCAACATCACGTAGGCGGCCTTGGTATCGATTGCCGTTATTGCCACACCAGTGTTGAAAAATCTGCCTTTGCCGGAATGCCTTCCACACAAACCTGTATGAACTGCCATTCGCAAATTTGGGTAAACAGCCCCATGCTTAAGCTTGTCCGGGATAGCTATCAAAAAGGAAAGTCGCTTGAATGGAATCGCGTTCACAACCTCGCCGACTTTGTCTACTTCAATCACAGTATTCACGTAAAAAAAGGTGTTGGCTGTGCCAGTTGCCATGGTCCGGTAGATCATATGCCGTTGATGCGCCAGCATGCCACATTGCAGATGGACTGGTGTTTGCAATGTCACCGCAATCCGGAAAAGTATCTGCGACCACAAAAATACTTGTTCAAAATGGACTGGCAGCCTCCGGCCGACCAAACCAGTGAAGGGAAAAAGTTGATGAAAAAGTACAACATCCACACCAAAGGCCTTACTGACTGTTCGAT
Source organism: uncultured Alcaligenaceae bacterium (assembly GCA_964588185.1). GTDB lineage: Bacteria > Planctomycetota > Planctomycetia > Gemmatales > Gemmataceae > CAZPPD01. Next base: position 5,118 of record CAZPPD010000131.1, read on the forward strand.
TTGTCACCGATAATCCAGGCAATCGAGGAGATGATGCCTCAGAATAAAACGTCCCTACCAATGGTTCAGACTCCCCACCAAGACCATCTCGATGACAGTCGCGGTTATTGGCGCAGTTTGGTGGAACACGCCAACTCCCCTGAGTTTGACAAGTTGCTGCAAGAACATTTTCCTGAGGAAATAATAGCACCTCAACACTCCCTTGATCGGCGCCGCTTCCTCATGCTCTTAGGTGCCTCACTGGGTTTAGCAGGTTTGAGTGGTTGCCGAACCAGTCCCCCTGCGGAATCTATTTTACCCTATGTTCGTCAGCCCGAAGAGGTGGTTCCGGGTGAGCCATTGTATTTTGCTACCAGCATGCCTCTTGCAGGTTACGCCACTGGTCTGTTGGTGAAAAGCCTGATGGGCCGACCCATCAAAATAGAAGGCAACCCATCCCATCCGGCTAATGCCAAACCTATCGATAGTCCTGCTCACGCCCAATTCGGGCCGACCGATTTGTATGCTCAAGCCTCCCTTTTGACGATGTACGATCCAGACCGTTCCCAAACAGTGCAGCATCTGGGAAGTGTTTCCACCTGGGAACGGTTTATCAGTCACTTACAGTCTAGGCTGCAATACCGAGATCAGGTTCGTTTGCGTTTATTAACCGGAACTATTACCTCCCCAGCCTTAGCTCATCAAATTCAAGTAATTCTCAGGCGGTTTCCTCAAGCTCAGTGGCATGTGCATGAACCAGCAGAGGGCGATAACTCCCAAAGAACTACTCGGCAGGTGTTTGGTGAACCGCTTGATTTCCAGTATCGTTTTGACCGAGCAGACAGAATCCTTTCGCTGGAATCGGATTTCTTATCTTGTGGGCCTGGACACCTTCGCTATGTTCGCGATTTTATGTCCCGCCGTAAGGTCCAAACAGAACAACAGCGACAACAAATGAACCGGCTTTATGTCATAGAAAGCATGCCTTCACTGACGGGAACAAAGGCCGACCATCGATGGCCTTTGCGATCATCACAAATCGAAAGTTTTGCTCGAGCTGTTGCGAGTCGTTTGGAGATCAACGCTCCGGGGCAGGCACCGGTAGACCATAGTATTAACGATGGTTGGATTCGCCATCTCGTAGAAGATTTGCAGAACCATTCCGGCAAAAGCATAGTAATTGCCGGAAAAAATCAGCTGCCTATCGTCCATGCGCTTGCCTACAAAATGAATGAAGCGTTAGGGAACATTGGAAGAACGGTGATTCCTACTGCTCCGATTATGTTCAGAGAAAATGCTGGATCATTTGAGGAGCTCACTGAAGCAATGGCAAGACGAGAAGTCGATGTACTGCTTATGCTGGAATGTAATCCGATTTACACTGCTCCCACTGATCTAAACTTCGCGGAAAAGCTGAATAACGTCCCTTTCCGTGCTCACCTAGGCCTATACGATGATGAGACCTCCGCCAACTGTCACTGGCACGTCCCTGCTGCTCACTATTTGGAATCATGGGGGGATGCTCGTGCTTTTGACGGTACGGTTTCGATGATTCAACCAATGATTGCACCCCTTTATGGGGGCAAGACCTCCTATGAGGTTCTTGCGCTTCTAACCAACCAACCGGAGCGAACCAGTTTCGACATTGTTCGCTCTTATTGGCGGAGTATTTTTGATCTCACCCATCCTTGGAACCGGGAGGTGCGAGGATTCTGGCAAAGGCAGGGGTTAATTCAATCCTTTAGTGGTGGTTTTGAATCCTGGTGGCGACGGGCTTTGCATGAAGGTTATGTCCCAAATACTGCCTTGGCGGAAAAAAACATTACAGTCCAGGAAGATTGGCATCAGGTTTCTCAACATCAACTATCTGCAGAAAATTCCAATACTCTGGAAATCAACTTTCTCCCTGACCCGACAATTTATGATGGACGTTTTGCCAATAATGGTTGGCTTCAGGAACTCCCTAAACCTTTGACGAAACTTACCTGGGATAATGCGGCCTTACTCAGTCCTACAACTGCAGCTAGGCTGGGCTTAGCACCGCAGGGGCGACCGGAACAAGCCAACGGGAAAGTCGTTCGCCTCGCCTACAAAAATCGAAATACCGAAGCCCCGGTGTGGGTACTTCCCGGACACGCCGACAACGCAGTTACCTTACACCTTGGCTATGGGAGAAGCAAGTGCGGCAATGTCGGCAGTGAACGAGGTTTCGACGCCTACAAACTGCGATCCTCTGCTACACCATGGTTTGACTTGGGACTTACGCTAACCGAATTGGACCGAACAATTCAATTAGCTACAACTCAACATCATCATTTGATCGAAGACCATGAAATGAGTGGTAACCGCCACCTGATCTGGTCGGCGGATGTCCAAGATTACCATCGATTGGTGGAGGAGATCGGGAATCACCATGGACCACTTCCCTCTCTTTATCCGGAAAGGGAATACGAAGACCGTAAGTGGGGAATGGCTATCGATATCAACTCTTGTACCGGCTGCAGTGCCTGTGTCGTAGCCTGCCAGTCGGAAAATAATATTCCGGTTGTTGGAAAGGAAGAGGTCACAAATGGACGGGAACTTCACTGGTTGCGTATCGATACCTACTATTCCGGCGACCCCGAACGTCCGGAAAGCCTGGAAACCTATCACCAACCGGTTCCCTGTATGCATTGTGAGAATGCCCCTTGCGAAACGGTTTGTCCGGTAGAGGCGACAGTCCATAGTAGTGATGGCTTGAACGATATGATTTACAACCGTTGCGTCGGTACCCGTTATTGTGCCAACAACTGTCCCTACAAAGTGCGGCGATTCAATTATTTGCAATATGCAGATTGGGAAACAGATACCTATCGACTAATGCGCAACCCGGAGGTAACCACACGAACCCGTGGGGTGATGGAGAAGTGCACCTATTGCGTTCAGCGTATTCGCAAAGCCGAAATTAATGCGGAACTTGAGGGGCGAGGTTTGCTTGACGGTGAGATTCAAACCTCCTGCCAGGCAGCCTGTCCTGCAGGTGCCATTGTTTTTGGAGATTTGAACCAACAGGCAAGCAAAGTTGCTCAGCAACAGGCCCATGAGATGAACTACAGTCTTTTACATGAGCACAATACGCGGCCTCGAACTACTTACCAGGCAGCCTTGCGGAATCCCAACCCTGAAATCCGTGAATCCTAAGGAAAGGAAGTTAGCTCGTAAAAAAGATGGAAAAGAGTAAAGAAAAGTCTGCTCCCGTAATTGAGCCTGGTTATACCTACGGATCAATCTCGGACAAAATCAGCTCAGTAGTGCTGACAAAGAAGACGATCCTACGCTGGTACCTCGGGTTGGCAATTTCCTTTGCGCTGGTAATGCTCCTATTCTACGCCATCGGTTACTTGTTGGTGCGGGGAACCGGAATTTGGGGATTGAATGCTCCAGTCGCTTGGGGCTTCGCAATTGTCAATTTCGTCTGGTGGATTGGGATTGGTCATGCCGGTACTTTGATCTCTGCTATTTTACTGCTCCTACGACAATCCTGGCGGACCTCCATCAACCGTTTTGCAGAAGCCATGACCTTATTTGCGGTCGCTTGTGCCGGCCTATTTCCTCTTCTGCACATGGGAAGGCCTTGGTTTTTCTATTGGTTGGTCCCTTATCCCAATACGATGGCACTGTGGCCTCAGTTTCGCAGTCCGCTGGTCTTTGATGTGTTCGCCATTACAACCTACTTTTTAGTTTCACTGCTGTTCTGGTACGTTGGTTTGATTCCAGATTTTGCTACTCTCCGAGATCGAGCACAAAGAAAGATCAGCCAGATTATCTATGGTTTTTTGGCAATGGGGTGGCGAGGTTCGGCTCGGCACTGGCATCGCTATGAGAAGGCATATGTTTTGCTGGCAGCACTGGCTACTCCTTTGGTAGTTTCGGTCCATACCATAGTCAGCTTTGATTTTGCCGTGAGTATTCTCCCGGGTTGGCATTCGACGATCTTTCCGCCATACTTTGTCGCCGGAGCGGTTTTTTCCGGCTTTGCGATGGTCCTGACGCTTGCCATTCCTATTCGGGCCCTCTACAAACTGGAAGATTTTATCACTCTCCGCCACCTGCAGAATATGGCTAAGATCCTGCTCGTTACAGGGCTCATCGTCGCCTACGGTTATCTGATGGAAATGTTCATCGCTTGGTATAGCGGCAATCCCTTTGAACGGTACATGGTAGCTAATCGGTTGCTGGGTCCCTACGCCTGGCTGTACTGGCTTTTGCTGGTTTGTAACCTGGTAGTGCCTCAGGTACTGTGGTGGGGATATGCCCGTTCTCATGCTGCGATCTTGTTTACCGTCGCCATCTTCGTCAACATCGGTATGTGGCTGGAGCGTTTTATTATTGTAGTAACGAGTTTACATCGTTCGGAACTTCCTGCTACCTGGGGTATGTATTACCCGACCTTTTGGGATTGGGCCACCTTCATTGGCAGCATTGGATTGTTCTTCTGCCTGCTCTATCTGTTTATTCGCTTTTTGCCAATGATTTCTATCTTTGAAATGCGTGGTCTTCTATCTGAAAAGGAACAGCCGGAGGAGGAACATGAGCAAACAACCTGAAATTTATGGATTACTTGCGGAGTTTGAGGATGCTCACTCCCTGGTAGAGGCAGCCCGGCTAACGCGACAAGCAGGCTACCGCAAGATTGATGGCTATTCGCCTTTTCCCATTGAGGAATTGACCGAGGCCATGGCCATAAGATCGACAAAGTTGCCTCTTTTGGTATTTCTTGGAGGGCTGTTAGGTGGAATTGGGGCTTACGCCTTGCAATACTACGCGTCCGTGATTGCTTATCCGCTCAACGTTGGTGGGAAACCAGACCACAGCTGGCCGTCATTCATTCCCGTTACTTTTGAAGTGACTATTCTGATCGCCGCTTTGGCAGCAATATTAGGAATGTTTGCACTCAACGGATTGCCTCAACCTTATCATCCGTGTTTTCACATTGAGCGCTTTGCTTTAGCTACCCGCGACCGATTTTTCCTATCCGTCGAAGCCGGCGACCCGCAGTTTGATTTGGAAAAAACCAAAGAGTTCCTGGAAAAGCTAGGAGCATATCAAGTTTATGAGGTACCTCAATAGTTCTGACATATGGCAAGAATAAATGGATTGTGTACGTTTACTTAAAATTCTGTTTATCCTTTTAACTTTGCTTTTTCCCGCTTGCCGGCAGCAAATGGCAGAGCAGCCAAGCTACCAGTCGTTTCAGCCTGCATCTTTTTTCGAGGACACCCGCTCGGCACGTCCTCTTGTTGC
>CAZPPD010000132.1:0-10363 GCA_964588185.1 uncultured Alcaligenaceae bacterium
AGCCTTAATTGTCAAGTTATTCTCTTGCCAGGAAACTCTGCGAATGCACCCATCGGCGTGAATTTTCTCAGCTTTGTTGATGACGTATTTTTCTTTAGAGGATATCGGTGCTTTCGGGAGACTAGGATTGCAGGGACATTCGGAAGGTGGCGGGAGTGTTTCGGGTAAATGGTAAGTATCCTCATCGTGGGGTTGTTCCGAGTTGGTGGCCTTTTGCGACCGGAATCGGGCTGGGTCGCGTTTCGGTATTTCGGGCAAATTGTAGGCGTATAGTTTAGGGGAAGGAAGGGGTAATTGCGGATCGTCGGTAGGTGTTGGGTCGAAAAAGCGCGATTCCGGATCGGGAAAAATGGTGAAACCAAAGGGTGGCATCCAGGGAGTGTGGACGGTTTTCTCTCGGAGAATTCCGTAAGTTTCCCGGTCGGCTCGGATTCGGTAATGGGTACGCGTACATCCCGTCATCACGAGCAGGGCGCAGATTAGCCACAGTCGTCGATGAGCGGTGAATACCACAAAGTACTCCCCTAAAACCATGCAAATATTTTTTACCGTTTCACTTGCTATTATCGGAAAAGTTGAAAAGAAACTTTGGCTGGAAGAATAGTAAAAATGGCAGGCCAATAAGATTGGTTAATTATGCCGCAAGGCTTCGATAGGATCCAAAAGGGCGGCTCGGCGAGCGGGGTAAACACCAAAACCGACGCCCACGAAAACCGCAATGGCAAATGCCAAAATCACGAACCACCAGCCAAAAACAACCGGAATGTCGGAGGTGTAGGTGACAATAATCGGAATGCCAATGCCGAGGAATATGCCCAGCGTTCCCCCGATTGCGGAGAGGGTGGTGCTCTCCACGAGAAATTGAATGATGATGTCCTGCCGCTTGGCTCCCAACGCACGCCGCAAACCGATCTCCCGAGTACGCTCGGTGACCGTGGCAAGCATGATATTCATGATCCCAATTCCCCCGACAAGCAGGGAGATACCCGCAATCGAGCCCAGCACCAAGTTCCAGATTTGCCGCTCATGCTCGGCCTGCTCGAGCAATTCCAAGGGTACTTGTACTTCGTAATCATCTCCTTTGGGATGGGTTTGTTCGAGTATTTTGCGGGCCATGGCGGCGGTGGGTTTCACATGCTTTTCGTCGAATAAGGAAATGGTGATCTCCGATAGTTGGACCCTGTCATATTCAGACGCGCTGACCATTTGCAATTCGCCTAACCGGAGGCGCAGGGTGGAAAGGGGAATATAAATATCGTCATTCATATTGTCCTGGCTGATGGCTCCCGGCGACGCGCTTCCGCTGGATTGCTCCTTCAGAACGCCCACTACTCGAAAAGCACCGGAACCAAGCAAAAAGGTTTTTCCGATCGGATCTTTATAGCTGAATAACTTTCGGGCGGCACCGGCTGCCAGCACTGCAACGTTTTCCGCCGTACGCAAGTCCGGCCAGGTTAGGAACCGTCCTCGTTGCAGAGATATCTTTCTTACTTTAATGAAGTTCGGCGTCGTTCCCAGAATTCGCCCATTTTCAATGTGAAGGACACCGCGATGCGCTTTTCGGCGTAACAAGGTCATCCGGACCATTGATTTAACATTGGGAAGGGTTGCTTTAAGCCTGGTGTAGTCCTTGGAATACAAGCCGTACTCGTTTACTTGAACTTTTTGTTGATTTGAAGAAGTTTGGCTATTTTCGTCGGGTTGGGGAAGAGGTTCTTTTTTTGGCCGAATGGTGCGAATGATTACGTTGCTGGCGCCGAGCTGCCGAATCTGTTCAATAGCCTTGCGTTTGGATCCTTCTCCAATGGCCAACATGGAAATAACAGAGGCAACGCCGAGCAAAGTCCCCAACATGGTTAAAGAACTTCGCAATTTGTGCAACAGAAGGTTTTGAATCCCCTGGTTCAGGGTAAACCACCAAAATGTCCAGTTTGGAAGTCTCATTGGGATGTATTGAAGAGTTCGGATTTAATTTTTGATTTGGAAGGAGATTGTTCCTCCGGCGAGATTGAGGAGTTTTCATCGTCCATATTGTTTATTAAGGCCATGGGATTCAGGACGATCCGATCGCCTTCTTTCAACCCTTCCCGTACTTCCACGAACTTGTGATTCGTGAGCCCCAATTGAACCATTCGCCGCTCGATTCCGGAACCATTGTCTACATAGCACCACGAGTCCTTCTGAATTTGCATCACCGCTTGAACCGGAACGGTTAGAACATTTTTCAGGCGTTTAATGTGGATTTTCACCACTGCGGTCATGCCGGGCTTCAGTTGATTGACATTGCCGGTGATTTTAACAATCGTTTCATACACCCTGGCCTCCGAGCTTTGGTTTTTGGCCAGTACATCAACCGAGGTAACCTTGCCGGCGAAATGATCGTCCGGAAATGCTTCCACGCGAACCGTGGCCGTTAAACCGGCTCGAATCTGGTCAATCACTGATTCATGGACGGTGGTTTTGACCTGCATCTTTTCCAAATTTGGGATCGACAGGATGTGCTGCTTTCTGCTTACCGGTTGGCCTTGGCGAATTTCGGAAAGCCACCACCTTCGACCTCCCGGAGCGGCATAAGCAACCATCCCGGATCGTGGCGCATAAATTTTACAATTCTTGACTTGCATTTCGTATCGTTTCAGAAGTTCCTCTTCTTTTTTGAAGGCTTCTTCGGCGGCAACTTTTTTTGCCTTGGCTTGAGCCAATAAGGCCTCGTTGTCCTTCTCTACCTGAGTCACTTTTCGCTTGGCGGTGGCGAGTTTTCCTTTCAGGGTTTCTAATTGCATTTCGTATTCATACTTTTCTTTTTTCTTGAGAGCTGCCAGTTGCGTGCTCAGTTCATTAACCTTGGTCGCGAATTCACTCTCTGCTTGCAAAACGTCGAGCCTGCTTTTATCCAGTTCTGTTTTTCCGGCATATCCAAGTTTGAACAACGATTCATTGGCGTAGAGATCTTTTTTTGCAAGTTCAAGTTTGGCCTTGGCAGCGATGATTTTCGTATTGATGTCGTCGATTTTCCGATTGATTTCGTCCGCTTCCAGCTTGTAGGTACCAATATTTTTGTCTTCATACATTTTCTTTTCCAGATCTGCCAAAAGGACCTCCAATTTCGTATTGGCTAACAAGGTCTTATTCTGGATGTCCTGGGTTTCAAATTTCTTTTCCGCCTCGATTTTATCCGCTCGGGCTTTTTCAAGGGTAATGACTTGGCGGTCCCGCCGTTCGATATACCGTTCGAATTCAAACTCTACAATCAACTGGCCCTTTTTCACCGTGGAGCCGTTGGGGATAATCCAGCGAATAGGAGTGCCCCGGAGGCCGTCGTCCGGAAGGTCATTGATTTCGCAAAGTACTTTGACATTTTCCTGACTTTCGATAATGCCGCTCTCGGTAACGGTTATTGGTAGATCCCCCGGTTTCACCGTGTAGTAAATGAGTTGCTGGTCAACTCCCCCGAAAAATTGCCTAATAATCAGAACAATCGCTCCAGCGGCTATTATCCCACCGATAGTAAGAGCGATTACCATCCAAAGATTGGACTTTTTTGGACGTGACTTAGCAGGGATTTCTTTTTTCCCAGTGCCGTTGGTTCCCCGGAGGGTATCTAGAATAGTTTGCGGTGTATTTTTTTCTGTGGTGGTGCTCATGACAGAACCTTAAGGTCTTGGTGGGGCAAATCATCACATGCTAAAGGAATGATCAGATTAATGTAGATCCTGGTAATAATTTAGGGGAAGGATCTGGGATGCTTGGATTGTAGATCATTTTAACATGATAAGCTGGTCATTAATAAAAGCAAAATCCGTCTTCCGGTGAATTAATGCAAGTAAAATGCTCGATTGTATATTTATATCTTGAAGAATCCCGAAAACTTGCACCTTGCACTCATTTGGAATAAGTTTATAGTAGCAAAATAGTAACTTACCTGCTTTCCCCGCCAAACATCATCCCCCTTAAAATCACTGTCCACCAAAATGAAAAGAACAATCATGGAAAAAGGCCTGAAATGTCCCGGACCCGTTTCTCGTCGCGAGTTTTTGCGGATTGGTGGCCTCACATTGGGAGGACTTGGGGCGAGCGGAATTGTTCCCTGGAAATTACAGGCAAGTAATGGACGGGAAGTAAGTGACACCTCCGTCATCCTGGTGTGGTTGCCGGGTGGACCGCCACATATGGAAACATATGACATGAAACCGGATGCTCCCGAAGAATATCGGGGCGATTTCCGGCCGATTCAGTCAAATGTTCCGGGAATCCAGGTCTGTGAGCATTTGCCATTGCACGCTCGGGTAGCCGACAAGTTCGCATTGATTCGATCCATTAGCCACGGTTTTTCCGATCATGGCGGCGGCCACAAGCATTTTCTGACAGGCCGGCGGCCAAGGTCGCCGGTTGGTTTTGTCAACGATCATCCAATGGTGGGTTCAATGGTTTCGCAGGTTCGCGGTCAACGCCAAGACGGAGTTCCCAATTATGTAGCAGGCGTCGACCGAAACCGCAGCAGCATTAATACTTTTAGTTTTGGTTCGGCTTACTTGGGACCAAGCACTCATCCCTTCATGGTTTCCGGAGATCCCGCGGATCGTGAATTTTCCGTGCAAAACCTGAGGCCCAGTGCACCGGTCGCCCGCAGCCATGATCAGCGCCAGCAACTTTTATCTCGCTTTGATGCCGTAGATCCCGCAGTCGACCCCAGCGGGATTATGGGGGCCATGGATACGCACCGGCAGCGGGCGCTGGGCTTGTTGACTGCCGACGCCGCTCGGAGAGCCTTTGATCTGTCTCAAGAATCAAACCGGACGCGAGAACGCTACGGTATGCATCGCTATGGCCAGCGGGCACTTTTAGCTCGCCGCTTGGTGGAAGCCGGGGCCAGCTTTGTCACCATGGTGATGGAGAATCCTAGTTTTCCGGGACAGGGCATGCCGACGGATGTGACGTACAACTGGGATTCCCATGCGGTCAACTGTCACATCTTTACCGATGCCCGCTTCCGCTTGCCTATGTTTGACCGCGCCATCTCGGCATTGATCGAGGACATTTATGCTCGCGGCTTGGACCGCAAGGTCCTGTTGATTGTTACGGGAGAATTCGGCAGGACCCCGCGGATAAGCTACCGGAATGATCGGCCCGGTCGGGACCACTGGCCGCAAGCCATGTCGGTTTTGGTCTCCGGTGGCGGATTCCAAATGGGCCAGGTGATTGGTTCCACAACCTCCCGCGGCGAACGTCCCAAGGATCGCCCCATGTCCCCCAATGATCTTTGGGCTACCATGTTCCGGCATTTGCATATCGATTATCAACACACCAGTTTCCTGGATCACACCGGCAGGCCGATGCCAATTTTACCCCATGGTACACCGATTGCCGAACTGGAGTGAGGTCTTCAGAGCGTCCGGATTCATCGACACTAAGCCATGCCTTGCAAAGATTCACTCAAGGTGCGCTGCACTCGCGGCGACTCCGGGCTTCGTTGGAACACGGCATTGCCGTAAAATCCCGATTTTCTCCAGGATGGACTAGAATATGTGACTATCCATTCCTTTCACCGATGTTTGCATGACTTTCAGCGACCAATAATGACAGATCCTGCCGGTTGGCATTGATTGGCAAAGAATGTCCTCCTGGTTTACCGTCAACCAACGGGGTTTTCGCCAGTTGATAGGATTGTACTAACGGCCTTGGGGAAAGGGTCTTCTTGCCCCATCAACTTTATCTGCTAGGTTAGCTCATGAATGGACCCTAACCTTGGAGAAAGAAATGCCAAGCACTTCTCACAAATTCATCCCCTTTAATCACATCCTCATCCTGTCAGTGTTCCTGTTGGGAATGACCGTAACCACCGCTTTTGCTCAGTCGAAGAAAGTTCGCTGGACGGGGTGGCTTGGACCGAAACGGAATGGGTGGGTGAGCTACTTTAAACCGCCTGCTAAATGGCCCACCAAGTTGAAAAAAGAGTGGCAAGTCAAAGTAGGGACGGGATACGGCTCTCCTCTCGTTGCAGATGGTCGGGTCTACCAACATGGCCGGCAAGGAGAGGACGAGGTGGTGTGGTGTCTTGATGTCAAATCCGGAGAGGTCATCTGGCGGAAGAGTTACCCGACTCCCTTCAAGATAGGCGGCGGGGGTGAGTATCACGGCAAGGGACCGAAATCCTGTCCCGTGCTGGCGGAGGGCAGGCTCTTTACCATGAGTGTCAGCGGAGTTCTTACTGCCTGGGATGCAGCCACCGGGGAGAAGCTTTGGGGTCGCGGCTATGGGTCTCGGTTCAAGAAGAGGCATCCGCGTTGGGGCGCATCGGGTTCTCCTATTGTGGATGGCAAGCAGGTTATCGCTCAATTTGGTACAGATGGCGATGGGGCTTTGACTGCCCTGGATACAGCCACCGGAGAGGAAGTCTGGAGCCAGGGAAGTGATGGGCCGTCTTACGCCTCGCCAATTTTGGTGGAGATTCAGGGAGTTCGCCAAGTTGTTGACTGGAACGAAAGAACCATTGTTGGGGTGGAAAGCAGGTCGGGCCGCAAATTGTGGGAGCATCCGGCGAAGGGAGATTTTCTCGACCAGAATATGCCGACGCCGGTTTTCCACAACGGCCGGATTTTGTTAGGCGCGGAGAATCGTGGTATTCGAGGGCTTGATCCCATAATGAAAAGCGGCACCTGGAAGGTACGGGAAAGCTGGCATCAAAAGAGGGTAGCCCTTAACATGAGCTCCGCCGTGATGAATGGAGACCTGCTTTTTGGATTTTCCCATTACGGCAAAGGTAAGTTCTTCTGCCTTGATCCCAAAACCGGCGAGGTTCTTTGGCAAGGCCCTGGGAGGACCGGGGATAATGTTATGTTTTTGTCGATACCGGGTCACGTGGTGGCGCTGATCAACAATGGCAGGCTGGAAATCATTTCCGCTAACGGAGACCGCTACAAAAAGGTCGCCTCTTATCGAGTAGCCGAAGACAGGACCTGGGCACCTCCGGTACTTTTGGAGACCGGAGTTTTGGTGAAGGACTTGGAGATGCTGACACGGTGGTCGTTTGCAGAAGGAACTGGTTCGAAGGAGTAGGGGAAGAATGCTGAACCTATCTCCGAAACCCGACGGCTCGCTGATAAAAGAAGCCGATGCCGAAGAAGGAATCTCCTTGTATTGGTATGACCCGGAAAACTCCGGTTGTGCTCGCTATTTCACAGTTGCTTTCCTGGCTTTTTGGTTATGCGGATGGTTGGCGGGAGAATCCTTTGTGATATGGGCCATTGTCTTCGGAGAGGTCCCGCTGGTGGTGTTGGGGTTTTTAATTGTTTGGCTAATCGGCTGGACCTTCGGGGGTGTGACTGCCCTCTTTGCCTTGATTGGTCTGGTCGGTCCTTTAAAACCGGAACGCATCGAAATGGGTGTCGATTCGTTTCGTTACGATCCGGGCCATAATCGTCAAGGAAAGGTTGATAACCAAGAAGAATCCAAGGAAACACTCAATCCCTTTAAAAGGCGGAAGATCCTGGAATTGCAGCGCCGGGAATTCCCGGAATTTACCTTGGACCGGGTGGGTGAACGCCAGCGTTTGTCTTTTGATCTGGGCAACGACCGCATTGAAATCGGCCATTGTTTAAAGGAGCCCGAGCGGGAGTGGTTGCATAAAGTTTTGGAAACTTGGCGAACCTTATGAAAAGATTTGGGCTCTAATATATAGAGGGAGAGGAAGCTTCCCGTACACCGATCCGTTCAGTCCAACACAAATCTTTTCGAATAACCCGAATCAATAATGGACAAATTCTCTTTCTCCAGTTAACCTATTTGTATTCGCCACCCTTCCGGGCAAACAGCTCATCTCATTCTTCCAGAGCGGTAGTTATGGATGGTAACAAACGGGCCACTTGTCCGTAATCAATTTTTGTAAGTATGAAGAAAGGATTCTGGATGTCGGAACAAAGCGACAACCCTGAAATTCGTGTTATCCGCGAGCCTTCGGTTTTCTTGGTGGGACGGCAAACCGTAAATCATGCGGAAATCGATCGCTTCTTACATGAACACGGGGTAAGTTGGCAATCGGACACGGAAATCGCCGGAGAGTATCTGAGTGAAGTGGCCGGCAGGGTTTGCTACATGAGTTTTGCCAAGCCGCGTCCGGGTGGGAACAAAGGGTATTTGGATCATATCCTGGATGTGCGTCACGGTTCGGTTTTGGAGCATGCCGTTTGGAACTTTATCTTTACCGGGGTGAGCCGGAGTTTCACGCATGAGCTGATTCGCCATCGGGCTGGATTTGGTTATTCGCAGCTGAGCCAGCGCTACGTGGACGAATCCATCGCCGAATATGTCGAACCGGATTGTATTGCCGAGGATCCGGAGTTGCATCAGATTTGGCTGCAGGCAATCGACCAGGTCCACCTTGCTTATGTGGAACTGACCAAAAGGTTGATGGATAAATTTAAGGACGAGGAAAACCGCACTTTGCGGCGGAAGCTGGCTCGGCAAGCGGCTCGGAGTGTTCTGCCGAATGCCACCGAGACCAAGATATTTGTCACTGCGAATGCGCGGGCCTTAAGGCACTTCGTTGAACTGCGGGGCAATCGGGATGCGGAGGTGGAAATCCGCAAAGTGGCCATCAAGGTATTGCAGATAATGCAGAAGGAAGCCCCCAATCTGTTTGGGGATTATCAGTTGAATTCGTTAGCAGACGGCACATTGGAAGCAGTTACACCCAACCGAAAAGTTTAATTTCTCCTATTGGTTATGCGTCTGTTGATTTTCTCCAGACAAGCTCATTACCAATTCAACAATCCCGATCGTTGTTTTTCGGAAATCAGGTTTCTTGATGGTGTGGAAATGACAGGCGAGTCCCGTCTGTCGGTAAAGTAAGAACTATCCCATTCAGCTTATTTGAGGAACACAATGGCAGGCCCATCCGACAATGCTCAAGGAGTATTGGAACTTCATCCCAAGGGATTCGGCTTTTTACGCAATCCCAAGAAAAACTATCGTGCCCAGAACGGCGATGCCTATGTTTCGGCTTCCCTGGTTCAAAGGCATCACCTCCACCAAGGCTTGTTGGTGGAGGGAATCACGGAACCCAGCAAAAAAGGCGGCGGTCCGCGACTGTCTCGTTTGGATGCCATCGAGGGAATGGTGCCTGATCAATTTAAACGCCGGGAGTTTGATGACCTAACTCCCATTGATCCGCATGAGCAGATTGTTCTGGAAACCGGCCCGGAACCTCTGACTACTCGAGTGATGGATATGCTGACTCCCATCGGCAAAGGCCAGCGCGGGTTGATAGTGGCTCCTCCTCGCTCGGGAAAAACCATCTTGTTACAACACATCGGACAAGCGGTAGCCGAGAATCATCCGGAAATGCACCTGATTATGTTGCTCATCGATGAACGGCCGGAAGAAGTGACGGAGATGCGGCGTAGTATTCGGGGCGAGGTTGTTGCCAGTAGTTCGGACCGGGATGCGATCGAACACGTACGCTTAGCCGAATTGGTTGTTGAGCGAGCCAAACGATTGGCGGAAATGGGCAAAGAAGTATTCGTGCTATTGGATAGTCTAACCCGCCTGGCCCGGGCGTATAACAAACAGGTTAACAGCGGCGGCCGCACGATGTCGGGTGGTGTTGATATTCGGGCCTTGGAAATACCCAAGAGACTTTTTGGTACGGCGCGGGCTTTTGAAGAGGGTGGTTCCCTGACGGTCATGGGGACTGCCTTGGTTGAGACTGGTTCCCGGATGGATGACGTTATCTTCGAGGAATTCAAGGGGACCGGAAACATGGAGCTGGTTCTGGACCGGAAAATTTCCGATCGCCGCATATATCCGGCCATTGATATTCGCTCCTCCGGTACCCGGAAAGAAGAACGTCTGCTTTCGGAAGATACTTTGAAGTATGTAACCCTTCTCCGCAGGAGCCTCATGGATATGAGCCCGGTTGCAGCGATGGAATCTCTGGTTCAACAACTTCCCAAATATCCCACCAACTCTGCCTTCCTGGAAAAAGTTAGTACTTTTATCCGCTAACCTGTCGGTCGAGAAAAAGTTCCTTACAATGTCTGCGACCGAAGCCTAATGCGCTTGGAAGCGTTAGGAAATCGAACCGCCTTAAAAGAATATGCTCATTTACAGGAGTGCATCCCAATGCAGCAAACCTTGATTTTGCTTAAGCCCGATTGCGTCCAGCGCCGTTTGATTGGAACCATCATTCAACGATTTGAACAGAAGGGACTTCGGGTTGCCGGTTTAAAGTTAGTCCAAGCGAGCAAAGAACTGGCCGATAAACATTTTGCGGGTCTCTTAGACAAGCCTTTTTATGGATCCTTAATTGATATCCTGACATCCGGGCCAACGGTCGCCTTGGTTCTGGAAGGGGACGAGGCGGTCG
>CAZPPD010000133.1:0-10304 GCA_964588185.1 uncultured Alcaligenaceae bacterium
TATGAAGAATTACCGAAGATCCCGGAAAATAAAGAGTATTGGGTTTACAATTTTGCTACTTATTCCACTTCTTTTAAGCTTCAAGGGCTTCCTGAGAAATGCACTGTTTACTCGTTCGAAGGAGCGGACTGGAGCAAGGCGGGCCAACTCAACAATCCGCACCAAGCCATTAAGACGACTTTGGCTGCCGGTGAGATGAAGCTGTTTTTAGTTGCACCGCGACCGCCGAAAGGACTTAAGGTTTCGGCGCAAAAAGAGGGCGGGACTATTTCGGTTCGCGCGGACTTGCTTGGTTTAAAGATGCCCTGGCCGTTGATGGTAACGGTTCGGAATCCCCAAGGCGAGGAGCTATACAAGGTTTACCGGGTAACGCCGGCCAATGGAACTTACCAGGAGGTATTTCCGCTCGGCACGAATGCAGCCGAAGGTTCCTACACGGTCGAGGTAAAAAGTCCTTTGGCTAACCTAGGAGAGAAGTCCAAGGTCAATCACAGCAAAGGAAATGCAACCCCCAAAGTGCTTTCCGAAGATGTTCGAGCCTTTGACGCGGATACTATCAAATCCTTTCTGGCGAAAAAGCCGGCCGTGACGATTGCCATTGGAGATGATGCCCACAAAGGCATCGCGCAGAAATTAGCAACGGCTCTTTCTGCTCGTGGGCTGACGGTCTCTGTCAAACCCGATTCCGAAGTGCTGACCAAAGTGCATTATCCTCGAGTTTGGAATCCGTATGCCAAGGTTTATTCCCCCACAGGGTCGGAAAAGCCTTTGGCGGGAAAGAAAATCGAAAACCGTATTCACTTGGCCACGGACAAATCCGGAAAGGTTACTGCCAAGACGGTTGACGGGAAAGAGCTTAATAACTGGCGGCTTCCTCACTCGGTGGTGACGATTGGCGGAGAGGGGTTCGTGAATTGGAGTGGCGATGATGAGTTCTGTTACCTACCGGGGGTAAAGCTGTACGTGGAAAAGAATCGCCGCCCCACGGTCATCAAAGGCACGGCTGAGGAGAAGAAGACCTCCAAGGAGTTCCGGGAAAAATGGGCCAAACCTTGGATGAAATTACGAACCCATGTCGGTGGCTATCAATTGCCGCCTCAACTTCCGGAAGCATACACCACCAAGGAACATTTGATTCTCTTAGGGGACAGCACTAGCAGCCACGCAGTAGCCATTGTTCAGGCGAGCGACTTATTGTTGCAGGTAGTCGATAAGCAATATCCCGGTCCGGGCAAAGCACTGATCAGTTTCATTTGGAGCCCCTTCGAGGTGGAAAAGAACGTTATCCTTGTCGGAGCTTCGGACCAAGAAGGAATTACAAAAGGCATTGACCACCTACTAAAATTGGCACCGTAATTCCCGAAGGTAGGCGAATAATTTCCGGGGTGGTCTTTGCGGCATTCGGCTTTGTTTGGATTTTTGGACGGTCATGAAGTACCTGACGGTGGGCCTTCCTGATTTGAATGAATGTCCTGCAAACGCTGGGGAATATTCCAACGCTCCAGCAAATCCGATACGGCGGTGGGCAGCAGATGTTTCCAGGGTTTGTCCTGTAACATACGTTGGCGGACCTCCGTGGCACTGAGTCCTTTTTCTTCTTTCTTCACCTCACGCAGGATGATCGTTTTCACCCCGAGGGACTCAAAGTATTCCCGTTTTCGCCGGCCCCAATCATCGTAAATGGAAAGGAAGAAGACCGCATCCATCGGCACGTAATAGTGATACCTGTCCGGTTGACTGATCGGGAAAGGAACAATGGAGAAATCTCTATGGGAAACATTTGCTTCCAACAGGGCCCAGCGGACCAGTTGATAGCGCTCGAAATAGGTGAGCGGATTGGCTAGCGGAGTGCTACGCTGGGGATCGGCTGCTTCTTCCTGAATCATGTCGGCTTCGGCGTTGGTGATACCAACCACCAGATGGCGACAGCGTTCTTTGCCTGAAAGCAGGTATTTCAGATGGTCGTTGTGGAACACCTGAAACCGCCCATGAATCACCCCAAGGTCGTGGATTTCATGCTCGTGTATCATGGTTCGTCGAAAGTAAAAGGTTGGTAGTCGCCCGGCCAGTACGGTTGGTCGTCCGGCGTATCCATCAATCCTTGCAGCTTGGCCAGGTCCAGATAATTGACGATCAGGGAAATGAGTTCGCGGCCGCGTACCAGACTCAACGCTCCTCCGACGACAGCTATCTCGTCAAATCGGTCCACACCGTCGCGCCGAACTTCCTGGCCGTGAATCAGCAATGGCACTGGTTCTCCCGAGTGAATCATGTTGCCACCGCTAGGGGTCGAATGATCGGCCGTCACCACGACGACCACATCGGGATCGTTGATGAGTGGTTCGATAGCGGCCCCGATCCCCCGGTCACAGGCTTCGATGGCCTTGACCTTGTTAAGCGGATTCTTTGTATGAGCCGCCACGTCGGGTATCTTCGTGTGCACATGTATCAGATCATAGTCCCGGACAAAATCGCACCCCAAGCGGATGCGGTCGGCAAGGTCCTGATCCGGGCGGTCCGAATCCACAACTTTGTGGACGTCCATACCTATGTATCTTGCCAGCCCGGGAAGAATAATCCCCGAAGCTATCATCAAACCACGCAAACCAAAGCGTTCCCGAAACGGGGTCACATTCTTGAGTCGGCCTGCCCGTTGAGTAACAAGCAGGTCTGCTGTCGGCTCATCCCGGAGGTCCCGCGCCCGATTCACGGGATTGTCCGCAAGCGATGTTCGAGTGAAACGGACATAGGCCTTGAGTGCGGCCGCCGTATTTTGTGCAGTGACATCTTCCGAATGTTTTCGCCACGGTTGCGGTTCGATCAACAACCGCCCCTTAACCAGTGGATCGATGTCGGTGATAAAGGGTGAGGCTCCTCCGCTGACAACCAGGATGCCGAACAGGCGATGAGTGCGAATGAGGCGGAATTGCAGGCCGGCAATTGTTTGCCTCTCCACGGCAGCGAACAGGGCGTCCGCTTCTTGCGAACTGGATTTCAGTTCCCCATCGACAAGCACCATTCCGTCGGGAGTTGATCGAACGGAGGCCAGGTGGGCGAGGATGGCAACATCGTCGTCGGCAAGTTCAATTCCCGCTCCCAGCGCTTCCAGCGGACCCCGACCGGGAAAGTCGTCCCTCGGATAGCCGAAGAGAGCGAAATGGCCGTCCTCACTTGTAAGCGGATGACCAAGGTGGCTCCCGTGAAAGAGGCCACAGGCGCTGGTTTCAGCAAGCCGGTCCAAGTGGGGTGTTTGGGCCGCTTGTAATGGCGTTTGGTGGTTTAAGATGGGATAAGAGCGGTCCCCCAAACCGTCCAGGAGGATGATGACGCATGTTCGACGAGGCATGAGGCTCTCGGAAAAGAGTTTGATTCTGTAGACTTCATTTTAAGTTACCGGAAGATGGGCAGAAATACCACAACATGAGGCAAGGAAAAGGTCTTGCTTCCTCAACACTCAAAAAGAAGAATGGACAGTTGGAGGTTATTTGATATTGATTTGAGTCAGATACCGGAGTCTATTCCAGAAAAGCCTCTTCAGCTTGTTTAAGGTCAGCCAGAATTCGGTCGCGCAGGATAATCGCGTCATAGTAGAGATTGGAATCTCCATTCACCAGGACGGCGGATCCTTCTGTAGCATCTGCCAATCGCATCAAACTTTGGCCGAGGGTGGTTTTTGGAGAAAGCTTCAGGGAAGTTTCTTTGGGGTCAATGGGGGAGAGGTCGGGCAGCATCTCTTCTATCCGCAACGATTCCAATGCCAACCCATGCCCTTGTTTGCCCAGGAATTCTCTTACCTGATCACTATTTGGATGCAGCAGCAATTCCCTCAGAGATCCTTCCTGGATAATTTCTCCTTGGTGCATGAGGACAATATCGTCCGCCATTTTTCCGGCCTCGGTGATATCATGGGTAACCATGACCACGGCTTTTTTCAGATCCTCCTGCAGCCGCAGGAATTCATCCTGAATGGTGGTGCGGGTTCCCGGATCAAGAGCCCCAAAGGGTTCGTCCATAAGTAAGATGTCGGGATCAGCCGCCAACCCCCGGGCAACTCCAACCCGTTGGCGTTGTCCTCCCGAAAGTTCCGAGGGGCGGCGGTTGCCGAATTTGTCCTGAGGCAGGCCCACCAATTCCAATATCTCCTGGACGCGAGCTTGGATCTTCCTTTCCTCCCAACCGAGCAGGCGAGGAACGGTCGCGACATTGGCTGCTACGGAAATATGAGGAAACAAGCCGCCTTCCTGAATTATGTAGCCGATGGATCGCCGTAGTTGTTCGGGCTTTTGCGAGCGGACATTTTCTCCCCGGACGAATACTTCTCCATCCGTTGCTTCCTCCAAGCGGTTAATAAGGCGTAAGGTGGTAGTTTTGCCACAGCCGCTTGGCCCCAGCAAAGCCACAATTCGGCCCATTGGGATTGAGAAGTTCACCTCGTTTACCGCTCGGGTGCCGTCGGGGAATACTTTGGAGACGTTTTTAAATTCAACTGCCGGAGATTGTTCTGTCATGGAATCTTCTTGGGGCTTTTTGGGAGGTTTTCTTTTCTTCTTTTAAAGGGAAAGTCTCCAGGGACTCAAGCAACCTGCTGTCTCAATGAATTTTACTATTTCCGAAACTTTCAACGAACTTTTTATCCAAATAATGAATGCAAATTGGTGCCGATTCTTATTCAGTTTATCTCCGGGTTTTCGGTGTCCTCTGTGGTTCCTTTCCCTTCCTGGATTTATCCTTTCTTCTTACTGTTGGAGGTTTTCTTCAGCTCTGCCCGCTGCATTTCCGGGATAGGTATTTTTTTAAGGTGTTCTTTCTGCATTATTGCCGTATTTCGCGCAGCAAGGTCCAGGAACTTCTGTTGGCTGCGGACTTTGGCTTTGCCCTTTTTCGCTTCCACCCGCTGGTAAGTTCCGTCCGGAAGGAGTTCTCGGGCTTTGCAATTGTCCTTCAGGGAAATCCCCAAGATCTCGTCAATCAGACGATCGCGGAGATCTTTTGGCTCTACCGGGAAAATGACCTCGACCCGGCGCAATAAATTTCGGTCCATCAAATCCGCCGAGCCGATATAGACTTTGGGTTTGCCATTGTTGTGGAAATAGTAGACGCGGCTGTGCTCTAAAAACCGGTCGACAATGGAAATAACGCGGATGTTGTCGCTGATGCCGGGAACCTGAGGCCGCAGGGAACAGATGCCCCGGCAAAGCAAATCAATTTCCACGCCGGCTTGGCTGGCACTATAGAGGGCTCGAACTACGGAAGGCTCCAATAGGCCGTTGATCTTAGCGATGATGCGGCCTTTTCCCCCAGACTGTTGGTGTTTTATCTCCAACTCTATCTTTTCGAGAATAAAAGACTGCATGCGATTGGGAGCCAAGACAAATTTACGCCATTGCGGCATCTCGCAGTAGGCGGTCAGATAATTGAACAGCGCCGAGGCGTCCTCGCAGAAATCCGGGTTGCAAGTGAAATAACTCAAATCGGTGTAAATGCGGGCGGTTTGCGGATTGTAATTTCCCGTGGAGAGATGAACGTAGCGATGAATGCCTTTTTTCTCGCGGCGAACGACCAGCGCCAGTTTACAGTGTGTCTTCCAGCCGATAAAACCAAAGACTACATGAACTCCGCTGCGTTCCATTTCGCGAGCCCAAAGGATGTTTCGCTCTTCATCCATGCGGGCTTTGAGTTCAATGATAGCCGTGACCTGCTTGCCGTTCTCCGCAGCTTGTTGCAAGGCACGGATAATCGGAGAGTCGCTGCTGGTACGGTACAAGGTCTGTTTAATGGCCAAAACCTGATCATCCTTGGCCGCTTCCTCGATGAAATCCACCACGCAGGAAAAAGATTCATACGGATGGTGAACCAGAATATCTTTGTTTCGAATAGCCGACCAGATATCGGAAGCATACTGGAAATCCGGCACCGGTTGCGGGACAAACTGCGGATCGCGCAGAGAAGCATAGCCCGGAAGACTGCAGATTTGGAACAGGCCGGTCAAATCCAATATTCCCGAAAGACGAAACACATCACGGGGACTTAGGTCAAAAGCAAATGTCAAGAATTGTTCGAACTCTTCGCTTGCCGAATGCTCCAACGCCAGCCGGACCGCCTCGCCGCGGCGGCGTTTCCGTACTTCCTCTTCGATGGCTTTGAGTAGGTCTTCCACATCGTCATCATCGATTTCGTATTCACTATTTCGAGTCACCCGGAAGACGGTGGTTTGCAGGATTTCCAGTCCCGGAAATAGTTCGTCCAAATGAGCGCGAATGACGGTTTCCAGTGCGGTAAAAACATGGCCGGACTTTGCGGGTAAGGCAACAAATCGCGGCAAAACACTGGGAACCTGCACCACGGCAAAAAGCCGTTCACCTTCGACCGGACGTTGCAAAAGGACCGCCAGGTTAATGGATTTGTTCAGCAAATGGGGGAACGGATGGCCGGGATCAATTGCCAAAGGAGTGAGAACTGGGAAGATCTCCTTGCGGAACAATTCGTGCAGATATTTTTTCTCGTCGTTGGTTAATTCATCCAGCGAGCGGATGACAATCTTCTCTTTTTTTAACGCCGGGAGAATTTCCTTGGACAAGCAGGTGTGGGCTTCATCCAGCATTCCGCGAACGGTGTAACTAATCCGCCGTAGTTGTTCCTCTGACGGCATGCGGTCAGCCCCGGAGCCGAAATGGATGCCGGCCCGGATTTTCTGTTGTAGTCCACCCACGCGGACCATAAAGAATTCGTCCAAATTGGATGCGAAAATGGCCAGGAACTTCACTCGTTCCAAAAGGGGAACCGTGGGATCTTTGGCTTCCTCTAAGACCCGGCGGTTAAATTCCAGCCAACTCAGTTCGCGATTGATGTATAAAGAGGGATCATCCAGAGAGGGGAGATTCGCTTTTTCGGTGGCTTTGGAATTGGTTGCCACGGCATCAGCCATTGAAGTCTCCTTCCAAAGAAAGGTAAACCTCAATGATATAAAAATTGGGGTTTTATCTGCAACTGGTATGGCCTTTTGTTGGCGGCTGCATTGGAGGGCTTCTGCATCTTAAATCTTTCACTTCTTCCAGAAATGCACCGCCCTTTGGACCACCGAAGCGTCCTTCGCGTCTAATCCGGTTACAATAAGAGTGTAGCCCCCGGGAGGCAGGTTGAATAACTCCCACTTGCCATTCCACATTGGGAAGCCATGGACGTTCTTGAATTCCCCCTTGGTGGATTTAATTCGTACCTTTCCGTTCTCGTCCATAATTTGACTTGAAATCTTGGCCACTTTGTCGGAGATGGTCGGAGAAATGCATACTGTTGCATACATCCAGGAATAATTCGCTGATTGGCAAACGCTCATCGGCATTAACGCCCGCCAATATGCATAAGCCATTGTGGCATCAAATTTCTCAATGAGCTTCACTCGCCCAAACGCCGAAGGTGAGGCCACACTTTTCGGCGACGAATAAACGAATGTCCGGTCAACGCGCAATCCGCCGTCGCTACTGCATAATTCACAGTCAATGCCAATGGTCTCATACAATTTCGGAGTGAAATTCGGGAAATTCTTCCAAGGCAAATGGAACTCCGCAGTGTAACCCCAAGCCGTTTTTTGGGCAGCCACCCGAGCCCCTTGCAATTGGAAGTCCCTGAAAACCGGCAAGCTTCTTATTTGCATGCGGGGTTGAATCTTCTGCTTGGTAAACGGGGTCCAAAACATATGGAGAGTTCCCGGAGTCCATTGCTTAGCTCCCAGTTGTTTGCCTCGACGGGTATCCAGGTAAAACTCGACCGCATCACCGTTGTAGATCTGATTGTCGGGAGCCACATGAGCTGGTTTCCTGTCCAGGCATTTCAAGCCAACGTAAAGGGAATCAATATCCCAAAGGAAATAGAACAGGGCTCCCCGATTGGCGAAATCCGGGTGGCCGATATGAACGGGAGTAATAAAAGCTCCCCGCCATTCGTCCAGTTTTCCATCCACTTTGATTGGCTCCCGGGCTTTGGGTATCACCCCTCTATCCAAAAAATCTCCGACTGGACCTTTTGGATGGTAATAATTTGCTGCAAGCCGCTTTAGCAATCCCAAATTCCCCGAACGAGATTTGTGTTTTTCAGTTTTCTTGGGTGAATCTGCAGAAGTGGGCTCGGAAGGTACCAGTAACAGAATGATCAAGAAAAAAGACCTCATCCACCAGGCACTTGGATTCATCATGGTTCACCAATTCAGGGGGAAGGAAATTAGTTCGACCGAACTAAATCTGAGGCCATTCATTTGATTGCTTGATGGAGTAGAAGGAGAGCCTCGTTCCAGCGGCGACTGATCGTTTTCGTACAAACCTCATAATGAATGGCAACTTCTTCATGGGTCCAGCCGTGGTAGAAAATTAAACTGACCACTTGCCGATGTTCCTCGGACAGATTGTCCACGGCTTCATGAAAACGCGCCCATCGTTCCAATTCCTGGTTTTCCTTGGTGTTTTCCGGGTGGTCGGGTAGAAGTCGGCATTCCAAATATTTTCCCGGGCCTTCAGCGCCAAAAAACTTCCGAGTCATATCGATCAAGACCCGCCGAATTTGCAGGGCAGCAAGACTGTAGAAATGTTCCCGAGAAACGGGGTGGATTGCTTCCAAAGCATTCAAAAGTTTGATCAAAGCTTCGTGAAGAATATCGTTAGTTTGCATCCACTCCTTTAAAGCCGGGTAACTGTGGAACATTTTTCTGGCCAGATGCTCCAGCCTTTTCCCGGTTCGCTCGAATAGTTCATTCTTCGCTTGTTTGTCCCCGGCTTTCAAGCGTTTAAGGATTGCAGTCAGAAATTCGCTGTTGGATTTACTCATCTGTCAGGAGAAAAATAAGGTCAGTTGGATCGCTCCTTCCCTGAAGGGCGAAATTCCATCAATAGTATAACGCCTTTTCAGTTTCGGACCCATTTTTTTCCGGAATAAAAACAACCGGGTGGCAGGGGGAACTCCCACCCGGTTGTAGAGGTGAAAAAGGGGGCGGGTTTATTGAATTTTCCGGAGAGCGGTTGGGTTCAGCCAAACGAAGTTCCCTTGTTGCCGCCGAACCGTTCCCGTTACTTCGACCGGCAGTTCTTGGAACCGGTTGGAGTAAACTTTTGGGTATTGTTTTTCGGCTCCTTCCACGATGTACACTTTTTTGCCCGCTACCACCGCCAAACCCAAGCTGTTTGGGTCGGTGATAGGTCGCTTGCCATATTCGCACCCGGCACAAGCGGTTTTGCCAACCACTTTTACCGTCTTTGTTTTTTCATTGGGTTGCAAACCAACATTACTGGTTGCAGAACCACTCGAAGATTTTGCAGCGGAATCTGCAATAATGCCAATGTAAAGCTCCGGATTGGCATTAAACATGGCTTTTTGTTTGGGACCGGGGAACAGGTAGAGCAATCCTTTGTACATCGAAGCGTGTTCCATGGAACCGGGCATGTCTTTGCCCATTTTCTTTTGGCAGACAACACAATTGCCATCGTTGGCGATGTCCGTGCGGGCATATCTCGACGGATTGGCCATGAATTTACTGCGAGCTTTTTCGCTGGGGAAAAGGAAGCTGCGGCCTTTGTAAAAGGCTCCGTATTTCAGGCTGCCGCGAACATTTTTTCCCATTTCTCGCTTACAGACCACACAATTGCCGCCAAAAGCAGGGGCATATTTGGCCGGATTGGCATCAAATTTTTGTTTTGGACCCGGGCCGGGAAATCGATAGCGAAGGCCGTCATAAATCGAGGTAAATTCTTTCTTTCCGGGAACTAACTTTTCCATGTCCAGCAAACAAACCGGGCAGTAGCCATCGAAAGCTAAATCGGCATCGGCATATTTTTCAGGATTGCCTTTAAACATGTCGATTTGTTTCTGTTCGGGGAAGAGATACATTCGGCCGTTATGCTTTGTCCAAAACTTTGTGTTTCCCGGCATCCGAGCGCCCATTTCAACCAGGCAAACAATGCAATCTCCAGCCAATGCAGGGGCAAACTTTGCCGGATTGGCCTGGAATATCTTTTGTTGTTTTTCGCCTGGGAAGTAATAGGTTTGACGATCAAAGGTTGCCGTATAAGCGGGATCACCGGGTACCAATTTTCCCATCTTATAGAGGCATACCGCACAATTTTTATCCAAGGCATTGGACTGGGCATAACCCAAACTGTTGGCAAATCCAAAAGCCACTAAAAAGGCAAACGCCATAATTTTTCGCATCAGGATACCTCTTTTGGTTTCACAAAAATCAAAGATCTGAAAGCTCAACAGAAGTATTCTCGAACAGGAAGAGGGGAAGGTCTGTGAATCACCTTACAAACAGGAAAAGATAT
>CAZPPD010000134.1:0-10275 GCA_964588185.1 uncultured Alcaligenaceae bacterium
ACAAGCCTCTCCAGTTGGTCCAGCGAATGTTTGTTGGCCTTATTGGCGGTTTCCATAAACGTGCCGAATTGCAGGTGAATGCGAACGACGTTTGCTCCAAGCTGTTTCATCTCCTTGAAGTCTTCCTCGATGGTTGCCCATTCTTTATCCCAGTATTCTTCGATCAGCCGTCCGCTACCTTCTTGATGATCGTAATTGAATCCCCACGGGACGAATTTCGCACCCGATTTTTGGAGGACAAAGGATTTCTTATCCTTAGCCACTCGAACCCATTCGAGTTCTGCGGCGAAAGCGGAATACCCAACGGCACAAACAATGATGATCGGTATGACATTTCGCATGGTGGTGGATTTTACTGAACCGGCTGGGGCTAATCGATGGTGTTATTTGATTTGAAGTCCGAAGAGACCCGCGACCTCCTTCACGAAGGGTTTGTGAGAGTGAGGAACCCGACGATGCCACCCTTCTAAATAAGCTTGGAATGAACGATTTTCTTTTCCGGGACCCAGATTCAAATAGCGCACTGCTTTCCAGTGCTGAGGGTTCTTCTGGAGCAAAGGAAGGATTCTGCAAGCTACAATTTCATTCTTGTTACGCAGGTAAGGGTCCTTTTCTAAAGCTTGCCGATTTTCTTGATACCAATCGGCGAGTGACTTAATTTTTTCTCGGTTACTTCGACTAATCCGGTTATTTGCGTATTCAGTCAAATACTTGGAATAGTTTTTCCAGTTTGCATAAGGCGGCTTGCTTTTCCACTTTTTCCCCATTGCCAATAAGGCATACAAGGAAGCACATTCGCATAACGATTCCTCAAACCATTTTTGTGGGTTTTTCCTGTCGCGATAATTGCAAAGGATATGACAAAACTCGTGTGCAAATTGAAAAGCGCACTGTGCCCAAAAACGATCTTTGTTATCCAATTCGACAATATATTCTCTGTTCGGCCCTCTTTTAAAAAGAACCCTAGGACCGTCTTTCGAATACGTAACCCGAATCGGGTCTAATTTTCTCCTGTCGCCGGCATATATCCAAAGTGACATTGCTGCGGAATAGCAAACCTTTTGGCGGTCTCTAGTACTTCCGGAACCCCAATTTCCTTTTTCCACAACAATGTTTAATTTCTGGCTTGGATTATTTCTCGAAGGTTGAGAACTGCCAAGGAAAAGTGGAAGCAAAAACATTGCATAAATAATCTTGTTCATAGCTTGCCTGCCCCAATTTAACCCTGGATTTCTCTTACGTTCCTGTCCAAATAAAAAACCATTGTAAAACGATTATTGTTGAGAGACCTCTCCATTTTGAGGTTATCTGTTTTTTCGGTGGTCCGAGATTGAATCGAGGACCTCTTAGAATTCCAAAAAACGGGCATTATTTGGAGAAAATAAAAGGAGTGAGTTCCAATAGGAGCACATTTCCGGGTTGTTATTGGTCAAGGAATCAGTTTCAGATACCAAATGCGGTATAATTAAGCAACCATCTTGAGCCTTTTCCGCCACGCCGCTGCTCAGGTTAGTTTGGCGGCTCGGTCCATTGAATTGAGGGTAGCATGCGATATCTTGTTCGAGCGAAAGTCAAGGATAGTCAGGAAGCTAATTTACTGGGGGCATTTCAGGATGGAACGCTTGGGGCCGGTTCTGTTGCCGGTACAGAATATCTCCGGAACCTGAATCAAGCCCGGCTGTGCGAGGATGGGACCACACGCTGGGTGGAGGTTTGTTTTTGCCCAACACCTTTGCAAGAGGAACGTCCCTACTGGGAAGAGTATTTTGAACTGGTAAAAGTCCAAGACGCTCACGCACGCAAGAATTGCCGTGATGAAAACGGGACTGAACCTTGGGCCTGCAGTGATTGTGACTGCACCGACAAACTTGAGAAAACAATGGAGAACTGGGGACAACCGTTCCTTGAATGGTTGAAGGAGAAAGGGAGCACACGAAAAAGCGCCTGATTTTGCCGGTGCAGGTTTCTCTAACCACCGCTCTTGAGCGTGGCAATCGCATTCATTTCTTCTTCGGAAAGTTCGAATTCGAATAAGTCGAGATTCTCTTTAAGATGCCCCTCGGTGCTGGCTTTGGGGATCACGGCCATTCCTTGCTGAATCAGCCAACGGAGCGTGACCTGGGCAGCCGATTTGCCGTGAACCTGACCGATCTCGTTCATTTTTCGGTCGCCGGAAACATGTCCCTTTTCCAGCGGGGTATACGCCGTCAGCAAGTAGTCCATTTTTCGAGCCTGAGCCAAGATGTCCTGTTGCTGATGGTAGGGGTTGTATTTGATCTGATTGCAAAAAATCCCGGCATGCCGGGCGGCCTCTTGTACCTGGGACGTGGAAAAATTGCTAACGCCGATGTGGCGGACTTTTCCTTCACCTTGGAGTTCGCCCATTGCGGCGAGGGTCTCTTCAAAGGAAACGGAACTATTGGGCCAATGCATTAGCAGCAGATCGACGTAGTCGGTCCGCAGATTTCGGAGGCTTTGGTTGGTTGTTTCAATAACCCGGCGGTGAGAAAAATCGTCGGGCCAGATTTTTGTTACCAGAAAAATATCTTCCCGCAAAACCGCCGCTGCTGCCAACGCTTTCCCGACAGCCGCTTCATTGGCGTAAATCTGCGCGGTGTCAATATGGCGATAGCCAATCGTCAGAGCTAATTCGACAACCTCTGTGCATTGGGTTCCTCTCAATTGCCAAGTGCCCAAGCCTATCGCCGGCACCGCTATTCCTTGGACCATTAAATTCATTGTGCTTTTCCTGGTTGGAACTACCCGTTGTAGATTCGGCATTGATATTAACGGGGACTGCTGGATTACGTTTTATATTAAGTTGTGTGGGCAGTTGAGTCAGGTGTTAAAACAGGGTCAGGAAAATTTTTTTTTGATGAGTTGTCTGAATTTGGAACGTTATGGACAAACAAAACACGATCTATTTGAATCACGCAGGCACAAGTTGGCCGAAACCGGAATCCGTGATTAAAGCGGCCATGTCTGTGTTTGACGGTGATGCGACCAACTGGGCAAATCTATTGCAAACGGCACATCAGGTGGTGGCAGATTTCTTTCATGTCGATTCTTCACGGCTGTTGTTAACGCCGAGTTGTACGGCGGCCCTTAGCCTTGCCATTTCGGATAATGACTGGAAGTCCGGCGACCGTGTAGTTTCAAGCCATTTCGAACACCACGCTTTGCATCGAGCGCTTGTGAAGCTGGATGAACAAGGAGTGGATGTCAAAACGCTACCGCGAGATAAGGACGAATTGATCGACTTGGCTGTGCTTGAGTCGGAATTAAGATCCGGTCGCGTGAAGATGGTGGCGTTGACGGCGGCATGTAATGTGACCGGTCAACTGCTCCCCATTGCTGATGCGATTGACCTGGCACACCGATATGATGCACTGGTCTTAATCGATGGGGCACAAATTGCCGGATGGTGGGACTTGAATGTGCAAGAGTTAGGTGCCGACTTATTCACTTTTGCCGGCCACAAGGGACTCCAAGCACCTTGGGGAATTGGTGGGTTATACGTATCCCCTGAAGTCTCCATGAGCAGCCCCCTGGCAACGTGTGAGCGGACGGACCCAGCGGTAGTGGAATGCACTACGATGCCGGGCTATTGCGATGCCGGTTCGGTAAATCTATCCTCGCTCGTGGGATTGGCGGCGGCTTGTAATTGGCTCAGCCATCCCGATCGAAAAGATCGCCTCAAGAAAGCAAGGGAGTTGGCCTCTGATTTTGCTGATGCAATTCGTGACCTTCCCGGTGTGGTTATTCATCATGATGTACCGTTTAAAACCAAAGTCCCGACAGTCGCGATTACGATGGCAGATTACTCCGCAGCCGAAATGGCAAGATGTCTTCGAGAAAACGGCTTGATTACCTCAGGTGGCTTTCAATGCGCACCGCAAGCTCACATGGCGCTTGGTACGAGTGAGAACGGGGTGATCCGATTCAGCTTTGGTCCCACGAACCATGAATCCGAGGCAGCCGTGGCGGTGGATCTGTTAAAGAAGAAAGCAAGTGTCAATTAAATTGGGATCATTGGTACTCACTTCTTTTGCTTTGGCAGAAACATTTATGTGGAGTTTGCTGGAAGGATAAATTAAACTTAACAGAACATTGGTTCGATAGATTGGACAGCTAAAATCCCTTTACCCCCCAAAGAAACCTTCCTCAAAAGCGGTGACCTTTAGATTTCTGCGAATGAGGCACTCCCAAAACTTAAGCCCTTTCACAAATGAACACAAGAATTTCAGCAACGATCTTCCTTGCCCTAGCGCTGGTCCTCACCGTAATACAATCCAGCAAAGCCGTGGACAATAGAGAGCAGATCGCGTTCTTCGAAAAGAAAATTCGGCCGCTCCTCGCCGAACGCTGTTACCGCTGCCATTCCGAGTCTGCCAAGAAACAACGCGGCGGATTGCTGCTGGACCGGGAGTCGGGCTGGCTCAAAGGCGGGGATACCGGAAAGGCGGTTGTTCCTGGCGAACCGGACGCTTCGTTACTCATCCAAGCTATCCGGTATAAGGATGAGAATTTGCAGATGCCGCCGGGGAAGCCCTTGGCAGAAAAGGAAGTCCGTCTGCTCGAAGCGTGGGTGAAAAGCGGGGCAGTTGGGCCTGGTAAAGTGATTGGCGAAACTGCTTTCTCCCGGCTTGGGGATCAGAAGTACCTGTTTGCCAAGGCAAAGGAACATTGGGCTTTTCAACCGGTTGCGACCGTTAAACCTCCGGACGTCGCCGTTTCCTCTTGGAATCAGCACCCAATTGACCAGTTTGTTTTCACGGAATTGGCTAAACGAAAACTAACTCCTTCGGAGCGAGCCGACCCACGCACGCTCATTCGGCGTCTTTCCTACGACCTCACCGGCTTACCGCCGACGCCGGAAGCGGCTCGGAAGTTTGTCAAGGAGCATCGGCAGAATCCCACGGCCGCTATCGAAAAGGCAGTGGATCGAATGCTGGCGTCATCCGCGTTCGGCGAACACCTTGGCCGGATATGGCTGGATGTCGCCCGCTATGCGGATACCGACAGTTTTTATCGCCCCGATACCCGGACGCCGCATTACTTTCCGTTTGCCTTCACCTATCGCGATTATGTCATCAAGTCTTTCAATTCCGACAAGCCCTACGACCGGTTTCTCCAGGAACAACTGGCTGCGGATCTCTTGGGAGGCGATGCTCCGCTGGCTGCGTTGGGATTCCTGGGAGTGGCGCCGCACGCGAATCGTAGCCAGGCCGAGGCGCTCGATGACTGGATTGATGTTACCACGCGCGGACTTCTGGGCGTAACCGCGGCTTGTGCCCGCTGTCATGATCATAAATACGAGCCGATTCCCACCGAAGATTACTATTCCCTGCGCGGGATTTTTGCCTCGATGAATCGCGTTCATCCGCTTGATGAAAAGAACTTGCCGATTGTGCCGGGTTACGAAGCAGACAAAAAAGACCAGGCGGATTACCAGAAAAAACGGTCTGTAATCGAAACAAAAATCAAAAAAGCAGGCGGCGGCCGAAAACGCGGAAGTAAGCAGGCGATTCGCGAGACCGAACTGGCCCAACTGCTGCTGTTTCATCCCGCCGCTCCCGCTCGTGCCATGATTGTCCGGGAACGGCGAAAACCGGCAGAACCGGTTGTGTTCGTGCGCGGCGATCCGGGCAATCGCGGCTCCAGAGTTCCACGCCGTTTTCTGAAGATTCTCGATCCGCACCAGCAGCCCTTCCCGGAAGATTCCAGCGGCCGTCTGGAATTGGCGGAGAAGATTGCTTCGGCGGACAACCCGCTCACCGCGCGAGTATTCGTCAACCGCGTCTGGGGATTCCTCGTCGGCAGCTATCTGGTTGATACCCCCTCGGACTTCGGTTTGCAGGGCTCTCCCCCCACCCATCCGCAATTGCTCGACTGGCTGGCCTCCGACTTCATGGCACATGACTGGTCGGTCAAACGGCTGGTCCGCAACATTGTGCTTTCCCGGACCTATCAGCAGAGCAGCGCACACCGCGCCGAAATGGCCGCGATTGATCCGGACAACAAGTTTTTGTGGCGTGCCAATCGCAAACGCCTGTCCATCGAATCGCTGCGCGACAGTTTGCTGGCCGTTGCCGGGAAACTCGACGGTATCCCCTTTGGCCATCCGGGTAAGTTATGGGGAGAAGATTACTCACACCGCCGAACCATCTATGGCTATATTAACCGCTTCAATCTCGACCCGACGCTGCGGACCTTCGACTTTCCCTCCCCGATGGCGACTCATGCCGGGCGACCGGAGACCATCGTGCCGACGCAAGCGTTATTTACCCTCAACTCCCGGTTTGTAATTGACAAGGCGGAGGCTCTGACGGAGACGAAACGGTTTAAGTCAAGAAAGTCGGATTCGGAACGAGTGGCTGCCTTGTTCCAGGCAGTATTCCAACGCACTCCGAGGGAGGCGGAAGTCCGCCGCATCGCCAAATTCGTTCAGACCCAGGAATCTCAATTGCAAAATTCAAAATCCCGAATCCGTTCGCCTTGGCCTCTGGTGGCTCAGGCGCTGTTAATGAGTAATGAGTTTCAGTATGTAGATTAAAAGGGCTCGCCGGCTTCAAAGGTGATGCAACGACAAACTACAAGACCTAGATGGGAAGGGCGGTCATTCGCGGCGGCCGTCCGGATATTGTCCACGCTTTGGATGGAAGCGGACGCCTACAACGATTTTTACGACGGGAGTCCGCAAGGAAATGATTTGTGCCTGACAAATAGGATCTGACAAGGTGGGTCTGATTAGTTTAAATGACAAAAGAAAAAGGGATGAAAAATGAATCCAACCCCGAACACCAGTTTGCCCATCAACCGCCGGGAATGGCTGCAGAAGACAGGCTTTGGTATTGGCTCGCTCGCGCTTACCAGCCTCCTTGCCGAGACCGGTGAACTGACGGCTGAACCGGCTCGACAAGGTGCGACTGGTTCTTCCTTGGCAATGCGTCCCCCGCATTTTCCCCCGCGGGCCAAACGAGTCATTCATTTGTTTATGAACGGCGGTCCGTCGCAGATCGATACCTTTGATCCAAAACCCAACATGGCCCAGCTTGACGGCCAGCAGTTGCCCGATTCCATCCGGCGGCGGCTGCAGCCGACCCAGCGCAATCGGGTTGGGCCGATCTTCGCTTCGCCGTTCCGGTTTCGCCGGCATGGCCAAAGCGGGCTCGAGATCAGCGAACTCTATCCGCACCTTTCCCGGCATGCGGATGACCTGTGCGTCGTCCGCTCGATGGTAGGCGAGATCGCTAATCACTCACCTGGTTTGCTGCTGATGAACTGCGGCCATTCGGCGTTAGCGCGTCCCAGCGTCGGCTCCTGGTTGCTTTACGGTCTGGGAACCGAAAGCCGGAACCTGCCCGGATTTGTTGTGCTTGTTCCCAGGGGAATGCCGACTGCCCAATCACGTAACTGGTCCAGCGCTTTTCTTCCGGGCATCTATCAGGGAACCCACATCGAAACCCAGAATCAAAGGGGCCAACAACTTATTCCTCACCTGACACGCAACGACATTCCGCCTGCTTCGCAGCGATCTCAGGTCGATCTGGCTCAGTTTCTAAACGAGCGGCACTCGGCTCAACGGCCCGGCGATACGCGCTTGAATAGCCGTATTCAAGCGATGGAGTTGGCTTTTCGAATGCAAAGTGCGGCCACGGATGTGTTTGATCTTACCCAGGAACCGGATTCCATTCGCAGGATGTACGGCAGTAACATTCAAGGCCGTAACCTTTTGTTTGCCCGCCGTCTCGTGGAGCGCGGTGTCCGTTACGTGCAGTGTTATCATGGTGGCGGTCAGCCGTGGGACAACCATGCGAATCTGATCCCACGCATCCGCAGGCTTTCACAAGAATCCGATCAGGCGATAGCCGCTCTGCTCACGGACCTAAAGCAGCGGGGCATGCTCGAGGACACCCTGGTCATTTGGGGCGGGGAAATGGGCCGTACCTCGACGACTCAGATCGGTCCCAACAACCGTGACCGGCTTGGCCGGGATCATCATGTGGACGGCTTCACGGTATGGATGGCGGGTGCCGGTTTCCGCGGCGGCATGACCTATGGTGCGACCGATGAATTCGGGTTGGGTGTGGCAGAGAATCCCGTTTCCGTCCACGATTTGCATGCGACCATCCTACACCAACTCGGGCTGGACCATGAACGACTGACCTTTCGGTATTCAGGACGCGACTTCCGCCTTACGGATGTTCATGGGCGGGTGATCAGAGAACTGGTGGTATGAGGAAATGCCATAAGTTTCCTCTCGACACATATATTTGGCCGTATTCAAATAGAGTTGCATGCCAACCCTGAATATTCAAGTCGAAGAAGAAGGTTCAGATCCCTTCCAATGACGATCCTCTAATCCGGAACGCATTTTAAATTCTTTGAAGCCGCAATAAACCACCGGTACTACGAACAAGGTCAATAACTCCACTAGCATGCCGCCGAAAACAGGTAGTGCCATTGCCCGAGCGACATCTGCGCCTCGGCCTGTGGACAGCAGCACGGGGACTAGAGCTGCCATGGTGGTGAACGTCGTCATTAAACATGGGCGAATGCGTTTGAGGCCCGCCTGCACGGTTGCGTCGCGAATGTCCTGCACACTTTGGAGGCGTTTGCGTGTGAAGGTCTGGTTTAAGTAGGTTGCCATCACAACTCCATCATCGACGGCAATGCCGAACAGAGCGATAAAGCCCACCCAGATAGCCGTGTTCATTTCCACTTGGTAAAGGGCCAGCAAAATCATTCCGCCGGCGAATGCCACCGGGATGCCGGCGAAGACAGCCAAGGTGATCGGCACATGGCGAAACTGGAGATAAATTAGGAACAAGTTGATAAGGATCACGAGCGGCACTAGCCACATTAGTCGCTGGTTGGCTTCAAGCTGATTCTGGAACGAGCCCACCGGTTGAATTTCATAGCCGGGCAACAGTTTCAGATTTCCGCTGTTTTGAGCTTGGCGTAAGTGCTCGGTAACTGCTTCAACCGTTTCCAAATCACCCGAAATGCCTGAAGGGGCAAAGGAGACGTGGGCAACTAACCGGGCATCTTCACTGCTAATGGAGGCAGGTCCCCAAGTGGTTTCCATCTTTGCCAAAACCTTGAGTGGTACGACCTCGCCGGTGTGCGTAACTACAGGTAGGCGTTTCAGTTCTTCGACATAGTCGCGCAAATCCCGTTGATAGCGAACTCGAATGGGATAGCGTTCGCGTCCTTCCACCGTCATAGTCACGTTTTTGCCTCCCAAAGCGGTTTCAATGACCTCGTTGACCATCATGGTGGACATCCCGAATCGGGCAGCGGTTTTGCGATCAATCTCAAACTCCACGTAAGGCTTGCCGAGAACTACGTCGGGATTGACGGTGCCAGAGTCGACTTCAGGAACCTTCTTGAGCTGACCTGCGACGTCGAAAGCCGCTTTGGCTAAATCCTTGAGGTTGTCTCCAAAGATCCGGATTGCCATAGGTGCTTTGATGCCGCTTTGCAGCATCACCACGCGGCCTTCAATAGGTTGCAACGGAGACGCAGGTGTTACCCCTGGAAGTGTGGCCGCTCGGTTGATCTCTTCCCAGATCTGCTTTTCGGTGACACCTGCTCGCCACTGGTCACGCGGTTTGAGCATCACATACGTTTCGATCATAGTGGCAGGTGCGGGATCGAGTGCCGTGTCCAAGCGGCCGATTTTGCCGAGCACGTTTTCCACCTCTGGAATTTGCTTGATGAGCACGTCTTGGGTTTGCATTACCTTCATCGCCTGGGAAAAGCTCGCTGCCGGATAAAGTGTCGGCATATAAAACCAGCTTCCTTCATCCAGGGCAATCCAATCGTCACTCTTGAGGCCCCCGAAGGTATGTTTCACGCTCACATATCCCGGCACTTCATTGAGGTTCGCGCCGAGCTTCTTCGACAAAGACTCCATAGGACCAAGAATTGTAGAAAGCCCGAACCAACTTCCCAATCCTAGAAGCACGACCAAGGTTGGCGCGAGCAGGAACAGTCCCTTGTGACGGAGGAACAAGCGCAAGATCGGCTCATAGACCCAGGTGATAAGGCGACTCAGAGGATTTTCTTCAATTGGACGCAGTTTTTCTCTTGTCAGCAGATACCCCAAAGCGAAGCCGATTACTGCAGCAATTCCAATTGCCCAGGGCAAGGAAAAGAACACCCACTGAGACAGGAATTTGTTCCACATTACCAGACAGAGTATTCCCAGGGTCGCCGCGACTACACCGCCAGCCAAAAAACTTACCCAGCGGCGTTTGCTTGTTGTTG
>CAZPPD010000135.1:0-10210 GCA_964588185.1 uncultured Alcaligenaceae bacterium
AATAGCAAGCCGCGATTCCTGTGAAATTAAGCAAGTTCGATGGGGTAGGGCAAGGCATTTATCATTCGAGAATAATCACTCCAAAAACTTTTGCGAGGAATATCCTTGCGTGGTCAGGTTCGTATCGGAAGCACACCAAATGGGGGAAACATCAGCTTGGTTGGCATGCCCCAAGTGGACTCAGCCATCATTTATATGCTAAGTTTTCGATGAGTTATATCGGTGAGAGAGATTACCCAAAGCAGGAGGTGTTGGGAGAATGATATTGAGGGTAGAAGATGGATACGAAATATGTAGTGATCTGCGTGGCGTTCGCCATTGTAGGATTTATTGGAATGCAAGTGTATTTCATGCAAAACCCCGGACCTGTAAAGGTTGAAGTCGAGGAAGGCCAAACTTCCGCCGACTTGGCGGAAAAATTGGCACCAGTCATTAAAGGCAATGCGGTATTGGAAGCAGGTTTATGGGACCCGTTGGTATATCCACCCAAATGCACCATCGTTACCAAGTCCGGGAAACTCCACAAATGGCACGAAAAACAAAAGAAAGGGTGGAAAGCCACCAATATTGAAGAAACGCAACTCTTAATCGTCGTCGGGGATGAGAACCGCGAACTGGTGAAAGATCTTCCCACTCAAGGTCTGCCGAAAATAAAACGCTATCGCTACGACAGGGAAGTTTGGTTGATGGACCCTTACAGCGGAAAATCCCTGGCCCACACCAGTCTAATGAGTTATCCCCGGCCAATCCGTGAAATGGAACCGAAAAACCTTAAGGTTATCGGCGATCCAATTTCGTTTGATCGAGTAGAGCAGTGGCTCCGTGGCGAAGTCATTAAAAGGACCCTGAAAAGCAAAGCTGAAGCTGGGGAATACGAAGAGTAATTTTGGGACACTAAAAGGAAAACGGGAAGGTAAAAAACTTCCCGTTTTAATTGCCGTTTACTGGAACATTTTGTGGCAGTCGACGCAGGACTTCAGGATTTTATTTGCGGCTTTGTTCATGGCATCCGCATCTTTTTTGGATGCTCCTTTTGCCAGGGCAATTCCGCCTTCTCTCATTTCTTGCGAACTCGAATGCCAAACTGCCGGGTCGCGGTCTCTACGCTTTTTGGTGGGAGCAAAGGTTTCGATAAGCTCCGCCGAAACCGCCGTCCGGTAACCAAGGAGAGTCATTTCTTTTTGGACCTTGTCCAGATACCTTTCCCGCAGTGGCCGACGGCCAATGTAGCTGAATAAGTTTTCCACGAATTCTTGGGTGCCCTTGAGACGCGCCGAAACTTGCAGATCCGGATGCAAACCATCTCCGCCTTTGGTTCTTTCCATATAAGGGCGCATCAAATCCATATCATCCAGAAAATAGGACCGTAATCGAAAGCCTTCGTTCTTGGCTTTTGAAACTCCCTGGAAATCCGCGATGGCTTTGACCAGTTGCTTTGCTTCATCGGCCTTGCCTTCCTCGCCAATCAACATAGCCAGCCGTAATGCTGCTTCACGAACACCCAGGACGTCGCCAACTTTGGCCTTGGGAGCCAGGCTCTTGGTGTACCCGGCAATCATTACCGCCGCTACTTTTCCTTTGCGGGTAACTTTTCGTTCCGTACTGCCGATGCTTTCCTGGATTGTCTTCAATTCCCGCTTCACCAATTCCTTGTAAACATCCGCAGGAAGAAAGGCTTTCCAGTGGGATTTCTCCTTGGCATCTTGTCCCGCCCCGGCCCCGACAAAGAACACGAT
This sequence comes from uncultured Alcaligenaceae bacterium, assembly GCA_964588185.1. Taxonomy (GTDB): domain Bacteria; phylum Planctomycetota; class Planctomycetia; order Gemmatales; family Gemmataceae; genus CAZPPD01. The sequence goes on from CAZPPD010000135.1 coordinate 1,737, forward strand.
AACCGGAACCAATAATAAAATGGCTATGTGGGATATTTTCATTGGTTGCTCCTTTGACAATGTGGATCTTTCCCTTGCTATTGGTAACCGCTCCGACCCTGGAGGGAAAGAAGAAAATCGAATCCTTACCCGGGCGGACAGTTGCGATAGCGGAAATAATCTCGTACAAACTAAGTTATAGAAAGCCTGATTCTTCGAGTTAATGTTATTGGAACCATCATGAAACTAAATCTCTCCCGATCATTTCTCCTCTTTTCGGCAGCAATCATCCTTTTTTCCGGGTGCGGCAGACGCCAACATGATGTTTCGGTTGGCTTTGTTACCAACAATACTGCGATATTCTGGAATTACGCCAAGAAGGGGGCCGAAAAGGCAGCCGAAGAATTCAAGGTGGAATTGGAATTTCGCAAACCCCCGACGGGCCAAGCGTCCCAGCAAAAGGAAATCATTGACGCCTTGTTGGACAAAGGGATCGATGCCATCGCGGTAAGTGTAAAAGACCCCACCAACCAATCAGCCTACCTAAAAACGGTGGCCGATCAGATTCCTCTTCTCACGCAAGACAATGACGCACCGGAATCCGGGCGGCTTTGCTATATCGGGACGGACAATTACAAAGCCGGAAAAGCAGTTGGAGAGTTGGTGAAACAAGCAATGCCGGAGGGCGGTACCATTGCCATCTTCGTTGGTTCCATTTCAGAATTAAATGCCCGGCAACGCCGTCTGGGTGTTCTGGATGAGTTGGCCGTAACGAAAGACGCGACCGGTTCTACCTATGGGAAATACAAGTTGTTTGGTTCGGGTCCTGATCGAACGGGAGCCTTTACCGATGGGGTTGACACCGAGAAGGCCAAAGAACGGGCCGATTTTGTTCTGAGTAAATTCCCCAACGAAGAAAACTTATGCCTGATTGGTTTATGGGCTTACAATCCGCCGGCTATTTACGCGGCTGTCAAAGCCCAAAACCGCGAGGGCAAAGTGAAAATAGTCGGTTTTGATGAGGATGAGACGACACTATTAGGGATTGAAAATGGTCATATTTACGGGACGGTGGCCCAACAGCCGTTTTTGTTTGGCTATGAATCGGTCCGCATTATGGCAGCGGTTGCCCGGGGGGATCGGTCGGTATTACCGGAGAGTAAAATTCTTCCTATTGATCATATTGTAGTAACTCAGGAGAATGTTGCCGATTTCCGAAAGAAATTGAAGGATCAGCTAGGAGAGTAATCGGGGAACAAATTTTTCTACTTCTCATTGTTACTGCGAATGTAATAAAATCTAGGAATTAAACGGCGGCCTATTCATCCATGGCCGCCTCTCTAACAAACCTAACCACCTCCCACCGTGACCACATTTTCCACCATCTTACAAGTGCATCAGATTAGCAAGCATTTCCCCGGGGTTCAGGCTCTCGACCGGGTGTCGCTCACGGTGCAATCAGGAGAGGTGGTGGCGATTGTTGGGGAAAATGGGGCCGGCAAATCCACGTTGATGAAAATCCTGGGCGGCATTTACCTTCCCGATTCCGGAAACATAACCTTGAATGGGAAACCTTTGCGCTTGGGAAGTGTGACCGAAGCCATGCGGTCTGGAATCAGCCTGATCCATCAGGAACTGAATTTGGCTGAGAACTTGTCGGTAACTGCTAATTTGTTTCTTGGCCGGGAGCATTCAAAAGGCGGACCATTGGGTCTTCTGGATAACGGTCGGATGTTCCGGGAGGCAAAAGCTCTTCTGCAGCGTGTGGGCTTGGAATGTTCTCCGCGTACCATTGTCGGTCGACTGTCCCCCGGACAAAAACAATTGGTGGAAATCGCCCGTGCCTTATCAATGAATGTGCGGATCTTAATTATGGACGAACCGACGTCCAGTCTAACCAATCAGGAAACCCAAAAACTCTTTCAAGTAATCGATGACCTAAGAGCTTCGAATGTGGCGATCTTATATATCTCGCATCGGCTTGCCGAAGTGGAGCGGGTTGCCGACCGAGTAGTGGTTCTCCGGGATGGAAAACTAGCAGGCGAATTATTTCGCGGCTTTGGAGACGATGCCATTTCCTTTGATGCTATCGCTGAAGGAGCGCTGGATTCAAATATTTTTACCAAGAAGAAAAAACTCGTATCCGAACTTACCGCTGCCGAAGAACCCAGCGCCGAACCGGACGCTAACATCTCTCATGAATCCATGGTGCGATTGATGGTTGGCCGGGATCTCAACAAATTCTTCCAGAGATCTCACGCCCCGAAGTCTGACCGAAAGGTTCTGGAACTCAGGGAAGTGTGTTACCAGGGGGTTCCCGGGTTGCCTTCGGGGATTTCTTCGCCCACTTCCTTGGCCGTTCGAGAAGGAGAGATATTGGGAATGGCTGGTTTGGTTGGTGCCGGTAGAACCGAACTGGCCGAAGCCATCTTTGGATTGCGGCGAATTATTTCGGGGAAAATCTTTCTAGGCGGTAAGCAAGTCCATTTCCCCTCTCCCAAAAAAGCGATTGCGGCGGGAGTGTTGTTGGTACCCGAAGACCGCCGCTACCATGGGCTGATCCTCCAGGATACGGTAAGCCATAACATTAGCCTCCCAAACCTGAGGTTCCTGAGTCATTTTCTTTTTGTTTCTCGCCGCCAAGAATCTTCTCTTGCCCAGGACATGTGTCTCCGGTTAAACATTCGTACTCCCAAAATAACACAAACCGTGGGATTGCTGAGCGGCGGCAACCAGCAAAAAGTGGTGCTGTCCAAGTGGTTGGCTCGAAAACAACGGGTCTTGATTGTGGACGAACCAACACGGGGAGTGGATGTTGGTGCCAAAAGTGAGATTTATACTATACTGGACAATCTCGCCGGGGAAGGCGTTGCCATCTTGATGATTTCCAGCGACTTGGAGGAAATTCTGGGAATGAGCGACCGGGTTGCGGTGCTGCATCAAGGGAAAGTAAGTGGGATTCTCAATCGCCAGGAACTGCGAGAAGAGGCCATCATGCAGTTGGCTACGGGAGGGAGCGTGCCCTGATGGTAAAAGTATTGGGCATCTTATTAATGGTGTTGGTTTTGTATGGAGCACTGCGCTTAAGTGATCCAAATGCCGGCTCTCTCCGTAACCATCAAAACATTGGCCGGCGAATTGGCACCGCCGGGATCTTGGTCCTGGGAGTTGCTCCGGTAATAATCTGTGGCGGCATTGATCTGTCCATCGGCTCGGTCCTGGGGTTGAGCGCTGTTTGCTTTTCTTTGCTGCTGGGAAGTGATGTACAAAATTATGATGGCGTTTCGCATGGAATGGCAGTGCTAATTGTTCTGGCTTGTGCACCCTTTATCGGGTTAATCCATGGTTTATTGATAACCAAGCTGCGCTTACAACCATTCCTGACCACCCTGTGCGGGCTGTTTATTGCGAGGGGTTTGGCCCGATGGATTGTGCAGATAGTAACCGGGTCGGAGAGAAGTGTTGGATTGGGCCGGACGATTTGGAATGTGGAGGAAATCAGTTTCTTGGCAACCGGGCATTTCCTGGAACTCATTCCCTGGGCGTTAATTTTGTTTTTGATCCTGACGGTGTTTCTCGGCATTTTCCTCCATTTCACAATGTATGGGCGGTATTTATTCGCCATCGGAGCCAATGAGCAAGCTTCGCGCTATGCCGGTATTTCCACGGATAAGTACAAGATTCTGGCGTACATGTGGTGTTCAACCATGGCGGCACTTGGCGGCATTTTATATATGTTGGAAGTGCAAACCGCAAATCCGGCTTCGGTGGGTTCCTGGAAGGAGCTATATGCCATTACCGGTGCGGTTTTGGGCGGATGCAGCCTTCGCGGGGGAGAGGGCAATATTATCGGAGTTGCATTAGGGGCAACGATTTTACCATTATTGAGTGCGATTACTCTGTTTGCCGGGATCCCGGAGGTTTTGTAATTCGCCGTTCTTGGGGTCGCTTTGTTGTTGGGCACCATCATCGACGAATCTTTTAAGCGGCGGGCAGCTTCCCGGTTGTAAGGGATTAACAAGAATGTCCATATTACCCATCTAATTGGCACAGGGGGTCAATATCTGCTGCTAATCAGGAGGTCCCTTTGGTTGCTTGCCGCAGGCAATCTGCTACAATGATCCTCTAATGTTTCCGGGACAAAGGATTTCCGGGATTATTTAGTGAAGGTGGGACAGCATATGCGGGGCGTGAAAGGGCTGTCGATGGAAAAATGGTTGTGCTGGGCCTCAATGGGGATTTCCGGCGGCTTGCTGGTTTTATTCTTGGTCGATCTTATTCTCGCTGCCCCCTTTGGCGGAGTCAGCCCGATTGTTGATATAATTGGCATCATTGCGTGTGCAATCGTTTTTTATCTTGGCTGGGATGCATTCAAAGACATTCGTTAATCCTTTTCCTTAACCAGCCGAATGATCCTTTCCACTAACCCATTACTGGTAAATTCGGTAGCTTCGGCGGAAACCGGAAAATCCATATCACGTATTACTTCACTGGTGACAGGGCTAATACTGACCAGCTTTATCTCACCGGAATGAAAGCGGTGACAACAAGTCTCATCCATTGTTTTCAGGAAAGCCCGGGCCACGTTGGGGCTCGTTAAGGTAACAAATTCTACTTCCCCTCGACGAATGTTGTCCACCACCGGAGAATCCGGGTCCACACCATCCACTTGGTTGTAAACTGCTATCTGCTCCACCTGTGCTACTTTCGCCAACTCCTGGGGAAGAACATCCCGCCCTCGATTGGCCCGGGCAAGTAGAACTCGTTGGCCTTTCACCAAGGGAGCTAACTCCTCCGCGAGTTCTTCAGAACGAAAAACCTTGGGAACCAAATCCGCAATCAGGTGATATTTCTGAAGTGCTTCGGCAGTTTTCGGCCCAATAGCAGCCAGCTTAAGTGAGCCCAGGTGACGGAGGTCTTTCCCCAAAAAAAGCAGCCGGTCCAAAAAAGCAGCCACTCCATTGGCACTGGTAAAAACCAACCAGTGGTAGTCCTCAATCTTGCCAATCGACTTGTCCACTTCCGACCAGTCATCCAAAGGAAGAATATCCAAAGCCGGCAAAATAAAAGGAACGGCACCGAGGAGTTCCAGTCTATGGGCCAACGCTGCGGCTTGCTTTTTGGGCCGGGTAATGAGGATTCGTTTGCCGAATAGAGGACGTTTTTCGAACCAGGATAACTGCGACCGCAGCCCTACAACCTTACCAATGAAAATCAAAGTCGGGGAGGCAAAGCCGGCGGAGAGAACTTTCTCGGGGAGTTCCGCCAGAGGTGCTTCCACGGTGTGTTGTAATCCCGTTGACCCCCAGTGAATCGCTGCCGCGGGCGTATCCGGGGTTTTGCCATGTTCCATTAACGTCTGGGAAATAAAACTGATTCGGGACAAGCCCATGTAAATTACGATGGTTCCGGGAAATCTTCCCAAGGCCGGCCAATCAACGGCTGTTTCGGGCTTGTCCGGCATTTCATGCCCGGTTACCAACATTAACATGCTGGAATAGGAGCGATGGGTGAGCGGGATTCCCGCGCATCCGGCAGTTCCAAGTGCGGAGGTCACTCCGGGGACAATTTCATAATGGACCTCATTATTCCGAAGGAATTCCACTTCTTCTCCGCCCCGTCCAAATATAAACGGGTCCCCGCCTTTTAGCCGGGCCACCCGTTTTCCCTGGTGAACCGCTTGGAGCATGGTTTCTTGAATGGGTAAGTAACGATCTTTGTGAGAGGAAGACAACTCGGATACACACACCAGTTCCGCCCCGGGGCGGGCATGTTCCAGTAGAGAATTAGGCACCAACTTGTCGTAAAGTACCAAGTCAGCTAACGCCAAACACTCAACCGCTCGGAGGGTAAGCAAGCCCGGATGTCCCGGACCCGCTCCGATAATAAAGACTTGGGGATCTTTTAAAATCGGGCTGTTCGTTGTGGATTGCAGATTGTTATCGGGAAGAATCTTTTTCATATCGGGTAAGGCAGGCCTCAGCTAACAACTATCCCTCACCCAATTAGAGTATCAAATTGTTTCTTAGTTTATAGCCGCAGGTTAACTCCAGAATGCTGATTCATGCGAATTAAGTATCCAATACCTGGCTGGTCGGCTATAAAAAATCTTCTCTTATTACTCCCGCAATTGCTTCCAACGAATATTCTTGAATTCAATAAAAAAGAATTCTGCTTGCAAACCAACATGCCCACTCAAACGGGGACAATTCTTCATGGTGGTTACCACCTTGCCATTGAGCTTGACCTGCACCTTCTTACCTTGGCAAAGAATGTCGTAAGTGTTCCATTCTCCTGGAGGATTTACGTTCTTCAGCCCTTTTCCATGAATCACTACCCGTTTGATTTTTCCCTTTACCGGAAGGTCGCCGAAAAGGTCCGCAACCTGAGGTGGTTTTGGAACCATTGCGGTCTGGGTTTGAAGCCACTGTTTCCCATCTTTGGAGCTGCGAACATAAACGCCGCTGTTATATTCTGGGGATTTCCCCTTCACTTTGCGAAATCGCCACTCAACGTGAAAAATGCCGTTCTTGAAAGGCCGCTTGTAAAGGAACATTTCCTTGATACCTACCCCGTCGCATTGCAGAATTTTCGCTTTGGCGTCTACCTTCCAGGGATTTTTGGCACTCAGTTTATCCCCATCGAGAGGGACTCGCTGCCAGCCTTGAAAATTTTTACCGGGGAAAAGATCTATCCCCGATTTTTCTCCTGCACTAAAATTCGGGGATACGAACAACAATATGCCGAAACCAAAAAACATCGCCATGTTCATGAGAAACTCCAAAAGCCGGCCAATTATAGAAGCCACAGATAAACCCAAGGTAAACCCATGATTGGCGAAAAGCCAATTTTATTTGGCTATCCGAGTTCATCTGTGGCTTATGCAGATCATTTTCGAGCCGTTTCAATCTCCTGCACCAAAGAAGCAGCTTGGTAGATAGACCGTAAAGCTTCCAGGATTCCTTCGGAATGTACGGAAATCGCTCTTGCTTGATCATCGGTGTAGGCAAAGTCCCATACCAAGGATTGAATGTTCCCATCGAAGATAAGCCCCACGACTTCCGCATTGCGATTGATCACCGGACTTCCCGAATTACCGCCAATAATATCGTTGGTGCTAACAAAATTAATGGGGGTATCTAAATCGAGATAATTCTTCCGCTTAATCCAAAGAGGCGGGAGATCAAAGGGATATTTGTAATTCTGCCGCTTGGCTTTTGCATACATGCCCTTGAAGACGGTTTCATAAGGAATTTCTTTTCCGCCTTCCTTGTATCCTTTCACCACCCCAATGGAAAGCCGAAGGGTAAAAGTGGCGTCCGGATAATTGCTGGTGCCCTCCACAGCAAACTTGGCATTGGCAATCAAGTCGTATGCTTGTCGCTTGGGCTCCTCCAATTTGGTTTCGATTCGGGAACGAATTTTTCGGGCGATGGGATCGACCAATCGAGCCAAAAGAATCAACGGATCCTTCGAAGCGTAAATTACTTTTTTGCCGCCCTTATAAAGCCGTTTGCGTTCATCGACTTTGTGGAGGTTACTGTTGAGGATCAGTTCTGCTGCCCTGTTTCGCGGGGATTTTCCGGCGAGGATGCGTTGGGTTAGCGGAGAATTGAAGCCAATCTGCTCGCAAAGCCAAGTCAGGGAATCAGCAAGTTTTTCGATCTCGAAATCGGTGTAAATGGGACGGCGAGAAAATAAGCGAAACTCCAAGGATTTCTTATTGGCGTCGGTATATTCCGAGAGCCGGTTTTCATTTTTCTTGATGAACTCATCTCCGGAACGCAAAATCCGGCGGGCATATCCAAAGAGGGTGGTATTGAAGGCAGCTCCAGCCTCAAATAGAACATATTTGCGGATGTTTTCCGCACGAACCTTTTGCGCCTTGGCAATCATATCCCAAGCTTTGGCAACGTCTTTCAGTTCCGGGTTTTGGGCAACAGCTTTGCGGAGTTTTTCCTCTTGGGCTCGTTTTTCGGCCATGAGCTGGGGATCCAACAATCCTGCCAATCCACCTTTTCGGGCCTTGCGGCTGTTGGCCACTCCGAACAGAAAATCTTTGGCTTTGCGGGCGTGTTCAATGCTCTTGCCGCTGTAAACGTCAGCCATGACTTCCCAACGAAAGAGCCGTTGCAATAAAAAGGGATAGCCGACATCCCGCAGATATTCGAGTTCTGCTACGGTACTCAACCGGCTGGTACGCCCGGGGTGACCGGAAACAAAAACAAGTTCTCCTTTGTCGGCACCGTTTTCACTCCACTTCAAGTAGTTTGACGTCTTTGCCGGCCGGCCCTCTTCGTAAACACGGAAAAAAGCAACATCCAGGCAGTAACGCGGATAACTGAAGTTGTCGGCGTCCCCGCCGAAGAAAGCGGCCTGTTGTTCCGGAGCAAAAACCAAACGCACATCCGTGTAGCGTTTGAAACGATACAAATGGTATTGGCCGCCTTGGTAAAGCGTGACGACATCGCTGCGAAGGCCAGTTTCTTTTTGGG
>CAZPPD010000136.1:0-10154 GCA_964588185.1 uncultured Alcaligenaceae bacterium
AGACGATTTAGGAAAGCGGGGGGTGGCATTGTCTGAATTAAAAACAAATGACATATCAACTTCTGGCTTTATCTACATAAGATATTCTTATTTCTCTTAAAACTAAAACACTATCTGGTTAATTGTCAATAATGCGTCATTTGCATGAATTCACAACTGTTGCAAACTAAGTAGACGGCGGGGTGGCATTGTCTGAAAAAAAGACAAATCTAGGAAGCAGAAAGGGAGTCGAGGGGTCGGGAGTCTTTTCACACTTGGCTGCCTGCAATCCCCGCTTGCCTCCAATTTCCCTTTGCCGTAGATCAACTTTAGGGTGTTCCAAACAAAATGAAATTGAATCAGGAAAGAACCATGAGCGATTTTCGCATCGAACGCGATTCGATGGGCGAAGTAAAAGTCCCAGACAAGGCCTACTTTGGAGCGCAAACCCAACGCGCGGTTGAGAATTTTCCCATATCCCATAAACCTCTTCCCCCACGATTAATTCAAGCTTTGGGCTTGGTAAAAATCGCCGCAGCGACGGCTAATCGCGACCTGGGAAAGCTCAAGGATGAGATTGCCGGCCCAATTATCCAAGCCGCTCGCGAAGTTGCCGACGGAAAATTAACGGACCAGTTCCCCATCGATGTCTACCAGACCGGGTCCGGGACGTCGTCCAATATGAACACCAACGAAGTGATCGCCAACCGAGCCATTGAAATCACCGGCGGCGACCGCTTCGACAAAGTAAAGCCCATTCATCCCAACGACCATGTCAACATGGGCCAGTCCACCAATGATATGTTTCCCACCGCCATTAACGTGGCCACGGGAAAAGCCATCCACGACGAACTGATCCCCGCATTGCAACGATTCCAAGCGATTTTGGCGAAAAAAGCTATGGAGTGGGATGACATCATCAAAATCGGCCGCACCCATTTGGCCGATGCTACTCCCATCCGTTTAGGTCAGGAATTTAGCGGCTACGCCCGGCAACTGGAACTTTCCGTCCAGCGGGCACAACTTGGTTTGCAGGCTGTTCTGGAATTGCCGGCGGGTGGAACTGCTGTCGGTACCGGAATTAATACGCATTCTCAATTCGGTCAGAAGGTAGCGGAAGTTTTAAAGAAAGAAACCAGTGTTCCATTCAAGGAAGCGGTCAGCCACATCGAAGCCAACGCCAACCGCGACGGCTTGGTCGAATGCAGCGGGCAGATGCGAGCCATTGCCACCACCCTCTTCAATGTCGCCAATAACATTCGTTGGCTGGGATGCGGCCCGCGTTGTGGCTTCTACGAAATCATCTTGCCCGACCGCCAACCGGGTTCCTCGATCATGCCGGGAAAAGTCAATCCGGTTATGTGCGAAAGTATGATGCAAGCAACCGCCCGGGTAATCGGCAACGACCAAACCATCGCCTTTAGTGGAGCCACCGGAGGTCAGTTTGAGCTGAACATCATGATGCCGGTAATGGGTCTTACCATCCTGGAAAGCATTGAGCTGCTGGCGAATTCGGCGAATGCTTTTGTGGATTTCTGTGCCGAAGAGATGCAAGCGAATCGGGCTCAATGCGAGAAACAGGTGGAGCAAAGCCTGGCAATGGTGACCAGCCTCAATCCGCTGATTGGCTACGATGCCGCGGCAGCGATTGCCAAGGAAGCTTTCAAAAGCGGCAAGACAGTCCGGGAACTGTGCATGGAACAACTGAAAGCAGGTTCCTTGACGAAGAAAAACAGCGATCAAAAAGTGACCGAAGCCGAATTAAATGCAGCTCTGGAGTTACGGAGCATGACCGAACCGGCGGGATGATTTTTTGAGATCTTTCCGGCAATTTAGTTTAGCGGACGATTCCCTCAACTACACTAAGGACAAACGTCCCCGTCCTTCCACTGCCAAATGTGGTGGCAATCACGCGGTAGGAATCGCTCCGTGGAGGGGTATAAGTAATCATTGCATTAAGCCCCACCCCGCCATCATCATTCCGGGTAACCACTTGTCCGGTGTTATCCTCCAAAAACAAATAATTGTCGAATGCAGAAACCATATCGATCTGGTAAGTCTTCCCCGCCTGAAGTTGCACCCGGTAGCTCTTATGATAATGGTTTCGCCTTAGGGGATAGGTGGGATCAGTTCGCTTGATTTCGTCCATTCGGACAAAGACCGGTTCCTTCTTTCCCTGGTGTAATGGTTGTTGTTGTTTCGTCGGGGGCTTTGGTGGATAGTAACAAAAGACGCCGCCGGAATCTCGAGCGATTTGTTCCATTTGTTGCGTACGAAAGCGAATACCGCCTCGCCCTTGAATTTGGCTCTCCAGCCTCTGGCAAACCATGTCCGGGAAACGGTAGGTAGCCAGCAGTCTCGCGTATCGGTTGAATCGTCCATTCACTGGGGGGACGTTGAAGTTATTGCGGAATTGAATGGTGTTGATTACTGCCTTCCTCGGCCCTTTGTTCATTCGTTTAATGAGTTCCGTATTAATGCCGAACTGGCCATCAGTCATGAAAAAAATGACATCGGGCGGGGGATTGAGCGAGAAGACTTTTTGGAAAGAACCCAAAGGATTCGTTCCACCTGTTGGTCGGTTCGCATTAATCCATGGGATAACCTTTTCTACGTCTTTCCCTTCCATCCAGTTGTCTCCAAATGCCATGGGGTAACTGCGGCTACTATAGAATGAGATATAGAACAGGGTATCTTTCTTGAAACTACGCAAGGTATTAGTCATTTCCTCGTGCAATAGGGTGATGGCCGACTTATTCATTCGCCTCCCGGTGTCCGGGTCGGTAACCATGTATGGGCTCATCATGCTTCCCGACCGGTCGGCGATTATGGCAAAGCGGCTACCTCCACCTTTGGTGCCGAGAAATTCCACTTTGATGAAGACCGGGATGCGGCCGCCTTTGTTACCCCCGATGTCTTCCCTTTTACGTTCGATCGGTTCGTTAATCTGGAGGTGCGGTTCCAAAATCGCTCGTTCTAGTTTTTCTTTGCCTTGCGGAATGGCTCGATCCTTTCGAATCGCTCGATCCTCTCGTCCTCTGCGTTCCAAATTGCCCTCAACCACGGGATCGGACGAGGAGTTATTTACCAGCAGCACGATTACCAAGACCACCCCCAGCGTTAACAGGATTCCCATACCGCCTAATACCCATACTTCCATGGATATGCCGCTTCGTTCCTCCTCCGGCGAAGTTTCCGGATAACTAGGCCCTGCGGGTAGGGGATTCGGCGCAATCGGCGGCATTATTGGGGATTGCGCTAGAATGGGACTCGCCGGCAAAGGAGAAGGTGTTGCCGGTGCGGGGGGAGATGCTAATTCCTGAGCCACAAAATCAGTCCGGCAACGCGGGCACATTACCCGGCTTCCAGGTGCAATAACATCGGATTTCAGACGAGTAGAACAGTTGGGGCAGGCGGTCCGCATGAAAACTTTCTCCGCAGGTGTACAGCATCCGGAAGGGGATAAGGAAATGCAATTACGTTACTATTTCTTTACGGAATTCACAAGCAAAAAAAGGTAGCTCGCTGCATTTTGGTTTTGCAATCCACCTATTTGTCTGAAACATGCTCGCCAGGATTCCCAAAACCTTAGCTTTCAGGCAAAACCGTGGAAGATTCAGAATGGTAGGGGCGAGCATGTCCCCAATAACGACCGGAGAATTTTCCGAGAGTATTATCCCACCGATTATGGACTTTTCTTCACCAACTCCATTCGCGCACCTTCTTTGGGCTTCACCGCAGGATTTCCCTTCAAAAATCCATGCCTGACCAGAAAGCGATCTGCCTCAAATAAAGTAGCCTCCATCCAGGGAGAGCGGTTGAAGAAGCCATGTCTTTGGCCTTCTGCGAAATACATCTCTGCTTTCACGCCCAGTTCTTTGGCTTTCGCCATATATTTGTGGGCTCCATCCAACAAAAAATCCTTAGTCCCGTAGAAAATGATGGTGGGTGGAGTGTCTTTCGTCAGGTTGTGGACCGGGGAGATCTTCTTGGCCATTTCTTTACTGCCCACCCGGGAAATGATTTTTTCCGTCAAGGTGTCGAGTGCGGGGTTATACAAAATCATCAGGTTCGGTTGCGATGAAACTTTCAGATTCTCACCCTTTGGTTCGACTTCCCGGGCTAGAAATGTGCAAGCAGCCGTGTGCCCACCGGCTGAACCTCCGCTGGCTACAATACGATTGGGATCAATGCCCAGCTTAGCCGCATTTTCCCGGAGGTAGCGAACAGCACTTTTACAATCTTCCACACATTTGTCCGGTTTGGTTTTGTGGCGGCTAAGCACCCGATAATCCGCTCGTGCGGCCACCATCCCCCGTTTGGCCAGGTATTTTGCTTGCGGCAAGAATTGTTTCACCGAACCACCCCGCCAGCCGCCGCCGAAAAAGAATACAATGGCTGAGCGTTTGTCCGATTTCCTCCAGTTTGGCGGGAAATGAATGGTCATCTTCAAGTCGGCTTGCGGAGTTTTCTTGAAGACCAACGTTTTTTGTTTCTCGCCGGCAACCAATTGCGGAGTTCCCAGCACTATTCCGCCTAATAATATTCCAATAAGTAGACGTCGCATTTTTTTCTCCAAACCATGAGACCTTTACTGACTTAGGACCTGACCTCTATATTAAGCTCTCCCTTTCCATTCGCCATTAGAATCCCTTGAGAATTACCATGGTCACCGTTCCTGGATTTCGCCGAAAGCAATTTTTAGTAAAACCGGGAAGTCAATCTCCTTGGGATTTTGCGACTCTCTCCAATACCATCGAGGAAGTAATTGCTCCCGGAAACTTTTTTGTCCACCCTCTTTGTCCGCTTCAATGGTTACCGGTGCAGAAGGAATCCATTCCTTGGGAAATCTTTCGGGGGAGACTTCTTCTGCCAAAGCAAACCCGGCAACAGCGAACATTTGTCTCTTGGAACATCCGGGAAACCAAGTCGGCTGGGACTTTTCTCTCGGTCAAGCTGGATGCTGAGACGGGAGATGTCTTCGTCGTCCGGGGCATGGAATGCTATGTCCAAGAAGGCTTTGAAAATGATCAAGGCGAAATGGCTAGCCGAGAATCCGTTCAATGGGTCCAGGAATTAGTCGGAATCATCTCTCTCCCTTACTACCATGCGATTGAAGATTTCCAGGATGAGCTGCAATGCAAAATCTTCTATGCAGTGATTGGCCTCAGCCGATTGCCGTTAACCTCAGTGGAGGCACCCCATCCTTACTTCTCCCTTGGTTGGGTTGGCTATTGGTTTCAGGACACCTCTGCCCAAACTGCTTCCACCCCGGATCAACTGTTACAAGTAGCCTTTCGGGAAGACTGGTGTTGGTTGGAAAAGGTCAAAGCGGTGGAATTCATGCTCCGAACCACTCACTTTTCGGACTTTCCAAACAAGGTCCAAGAATTCCAATCTCAGTGGGCCGCGATGGGCCATCAAAAAAATGAATACTGGAAATTGCTGTGTTCCATTGTCAACGAGGTGTCACTTACTCCTTACACAAGATTCGAAGAGTACCTTCTGCAATTCGTTTCGTTGCTGGTCCAGGACCAGGAGGTCGACCAGGCATTGGAAATCGATTTTCTGAGCTACATCCTTCGTCAACTGGGAAGGCATCTGACCGCCTATGATTTGGACCAATTCCATAATCGCGGGGCCAATTATCCAGATGCATTGTTCCTCGATGTAGTGTTGAAACGATATCTCCAGTTAATGGAAGAGCACCCGGGGCAATTCCTTCACAAGTTAACGGACTCTCCCCCGGAACAAACGCAAAAAAGATTGCGCCGCCGAGCGCTTCGCCAGGGTTGGTTTTTCCGGAAGTTCTACGAAGGGCATCCGGTACCGGATTCTCCAACTTCGCCAGGTGAAAACCGCCGCCGATTACCGGAACTTCATGGACGAGTGCCGGATGAACAACTCGAGAACATCACTTACCGCAAGAAGAAGCTGTACTCGGATGAAAGTCCTCTTGAGCTTTCCACCCAGTCGCAGAATCGGGTTTTTTCTGAGAGTCTAATGGATTTGAAGGATGCGGCAGAACTCAAAGAGTTTGGAACGGCAGTTTTCATTGATCGGCCGTTGGGTTGTAGTAAATATCCAGGGGAAGGCGATCAGACCCTGTTGTTTTCGCATCTGGCATTTAGTTTATTAAACCTTCAGAAGCGTTTGAATCATCTTTTCAATGTTTTTCCACCTCCCTCGATTCCCTGGGTTGATTGCGAGGAAATGCGAGATGATATATGGAATGTCGTAGGAGAATCAAACCTAATGCAAATTCCCGGAATACCTGCGGAGACTTGGACTCAAGACCCTAAGCGGGTGGTTTCCCTGTCCGATGCAAATCGGAGCGGTCCGGACTTTGTCTTTTTTCACACAACCAACAGCACATTCCGCCAATTCTGGGAGCAGTATCCTCTTGGAGATCTAATCTCACGATTTAACCTGAACCTTCCGGGAAAATTACTTGTTCCCGGACCCGCCCCAGAATCCGACCAACAGCGCAAGCTGATCTTGTACGATGGCAATTATTCCCCGGTGTTGGAAATGGCGATGGATACATCCAAAGGATATGTTTCCGTCGGCGGTCGGGAATATCCAACCACCGGGTTGCAGGTGCTGCGAGTTTATCCGTTGAAGGGGCCGGAGTCAGGGATTGACCTTACGCCGGAAGACATTCGTTTGGGACCCGACTTCAGTCAATTGGGGTAGATGTAAATGCAGGCGTTCAGGTCCCCCAGGGCTCGGCTGAATTCCGGCGAATCCAGCTACCAAACCAAGGCTGTGGTAAAGCTTGTTATTTGAGGAAGTCTTTTGTTTCGCCTCTTTCACTTCTCCCCAGATCTTGGGTGCCTTGTAACCTTTCGGAAGCCGCCCTTTTCCTCCCAATGCCGGCCTTGCTGCTTTCGTATAATACTCCAACCGCTTTAATAGGGCTTTGGTTTTGGCTGGATTCTTTTCAGCCAGATTATTCTGCTCTCCCGGATCTCTGGAGAGGTCGTACAGTTCAATGGTTTTCTTTTTAGCCTTCCGCCTTTTCTTCTGAGCAAGAATCTTCCAGGGCCACTGTAACAATGCTCCCCGGTTCGTTTCCGCATTCAAAAGTATCTCCTCATGGGGCGAAGGTTTATTGAGGGTAATAGTGGGCCAAATATCTAGTCCATCCAATTTGTGTTTGAGGTGGAGCTTAGCCCCGGCAAGGTTCGTAAGAGTTGGGAACCAGTCCACAATGTGCATAACCGACTCATTGGTTGTTCCCCCCTTGAGGCGACCTCGCCAGTGAACGAAGGCAACCACTCTCACGCCACCTTCGTACAAGGTTCCTTTGCTTCCCCGAAGGCTGCCGTTGTTGGCCCCCAAGGTAATTGGTCCTCCATTGTCGCTGCAAAAAATGATGATGGTGTTCTCCATCTGCCCGGCTTTTTCCAGGGCAGAAACGATATTGCCGATGGCATCATCCATGCAAGTAACCATGGCGGCATAAGCCCGGCGTTTTTTCTTGGTGATATGGTCGTACTTCTTCAGGTATTCCTCAGGTGCTTGCAGAGGCGTGTGCGGTGCATTAAAGGCCACATAAAGGAATAAAGGCTGCTTTTTGAAGTCATGCTTGCGGATAATCTTGGCCCCCTCGGCTCCCATCAAGTTGGTGGTGTAGCCTTTCTCGCGAAGTGCCTTCTCGTTTCGATGCCAGTCCAGCCCGCCCATACGCATGTGCGTAAAGTAATCGATAGCTCCCAGGTAATGGCCATAATGGTGGTCAAAGCCCCGGCGGGTAGGCAGGTAGCCGGGTTCAATGGTCCCCAAATGCCACTTCCCCACCATGGCACAGTAATAGCCCACAGCATTTAATCCTTGCGCCAATGTGTATTCATCCAAAGGCAAGCCATACTGAGCCCATGGGCGAACCACGCCGGTTTGCAATCCATAGCGAATAGGGTAGCGCCCGGTCATTAAAGCAGCTCGTGTGGGAGAGCAAACCGGCATGACATAGAAACGCTCAAGCCGAACACCGCCTTTGGCCAGATGATCGATATGAGGCGTTTTGATTTCACTCCCGTGATAACCGACATCCTTCCAGCCCAAATCGTCGGCCATGATATAGAGAATATTGGGGCGGTCTTTTTGACCTCCATAGGTGCAGAACGGAAATGTTAGGCTGATCATCAAGGCGAGTAGAAAGAGATGCTTCATCAATAACCCTTCCCAAAGTTCGGTGGAAGATTTTGTATCTTTCCCAAAGGGTAAAGGTTATTTGTCCGAGTTGCCAGAAATAAATTGGGTTAGGCAAAGTCGTCTTATCAGGAAGGAAATGCCGTCTTTGTTTCCGAGGCCACAGGACATTGGCTTGTGAAACGGGAAGGCGTTGAAAGAAGGGCTGAATTCTGGCGAATCCGACTACTGGAGGTGCCAAAGTCGCCGGCTTGGTTGGAGCGATTCAATTCTGGCGATCCAGCTACCAATGAATTGCACTGGTTTTGGCTCATTCACAAGCCCGGCTATCTTTTCGACGGAACCGTAAATACTTTCCCGTTGATATGGTTGAGATAGTGACGCAATGACCGTGGTCCCATGCCGGCACTCAGTATAGCAGCTGCCGTTCCGCCGGAAAAAGACGCGGCCAAAGTAGTTCCGATTTGCCCTTGTCCGGCTTTTACCAATGGGATTTGATCATAAGCCAGGACTTGGGGAGAACGAAATAGCGGCAGATTGGTAGGAGGTCCGGATGAACTGTATGATCGCAAACTTCCGTTGAGGTCTGCGGCGCTAACCGTGTAGAGTTGTCGTGCACCGCCGGGAACGCCTATCGTACCCATCGGAGTGGCGTAATCTTTGAGTTGGACGCGGCCATTTCCCAAGCCGGCTCCGGAAACCACGTAAGCAAGCAATCGAGCCTGGAGTTCCCACCTTTTCTCCAGGGCAGGCAGGGTTGGTGAACCCAGAGGCCGAATTCCCGTGGGGACCAGGTCGGTCAGTTTCTCGTACCGCAATCCGCCGCTTTCCTGGTCTTTTACAATCAGCCACTTGTAGGAGGTGGGCTTTTCAATCTGTACAGCGTATCGCCCCGGTTCACTAGTCGTAAATTCTGCGTGGATCTCATAAGTCGAAGAGGTCGGATAATTGTCCAACCGATCCGGATAGAAAGGAGTCGCCGCTACCACCTCAAAATCATCTTCCGCTAACACTTTGTTGAGAGGATCGCGTTGCCGCAGCACCACCATCACCAAATCCGCCAAGGGGCGGCGATACCATTGGCGTTCCCCAATTTGGAAGAAATAGTCGGGATGGTGAGGTTCCGGCCATTGCAACGAAACCCGGAATTTCGTGTTTCCCGGCAAGTACTCCTGAGCTGGCTGCAGGTACGGTTTCCAGGACAGAAAATTCAGTTCCGGGGTCCAACTTCCGTTGGGCAATTTACTTCGAAAAGAGGCAAACTCCGCTACCCCGTTGGCGTCGCTATCCTGCAACAACCCATTCCAAGCCTGTCCGGAAAGGTCCCCCCCGGATTGAAACCAGATAGGCGGATCATTCTTTTGCAAATAACGCCACCGAATAGGAGAATACAATTTTTTGGGAAGCACGGGTACTTCTAACTGCTCGGTCAATGTCCGGCTGAGGACGCTCCGGCCACCTAGGGGAATGCCGTCTTTCCAATTAATACTGCAACAAACGATGTCTATCCCTTCGAGGCTTTCGAACGCCCGAACCAGCCCCGCCAATCGGGATCGGCGCCTGGCATGAGCTCGAAGATCCGCCTCTATTTCCTCGGCACGCAAGAAATGCCATTCGCGGGTAGTAAACAGCCACGGACGAACTTTCCCCAGGATTTCGTAGCGAACCCGATCCGCTGATTCGTCCAAGAACAGGTCTAAAACCAATCGCCGCTCGACTCGGAATTCCTTTTGCCGCCGTTGCAGCTCAACTGTCTCGGTGACGACCTCGTCATAGCGGTTCTCGATGCTCAGGGAAATGATTTTCTCCCCCGCTAAGAAACGGCTGACGTCACGCACCATGTAAGGAGTTCTTGGGTCCACCCGAATCAAGGTAATCTCTGCCTCCGGTGCCGCTAAGGCAGCAGCCAAGGCACACTTGGTCCCATGCCCCACGGCATTGGGATCACCCGAATAAGGATCGGGTAGGATGTTGGAGTTTCGCGCAGTGGTTAGATCGACTAAACGAGTAGTTGGGGGCAG
>CAZPPD010000137.1:0-10099 GCA_964588185.1 uncultured Alcaligenaceae bacterium
CCTTCTCAAGCAGTTCTTTAATGGGAATCTCGCGTAGAACTTCCCTGGCTTTCCAGGCATTTTTCATATCCCGGCCAACCATACCGGCGTTGGCCTGACTGACTTCGGCGAGTGTTTCGCCGGTTTCGAAGTGAACGACCTTATCCACGTCAAGACTTTCGTATGGTTCGCCCCAGCGAATAATCGGAATATGAATCATGGAAGTTTCCTTTTTTAAGTTCTAAACAGGTTAGATTTCAATTGTTTTCTGCTCTCATACCTTTGACTAGGTTTTTAGCCCAAACATAATCATCTTCTGAAAGAGGATTTGCTGGTTGCCCAGAATAGTCGATGTCATCTGCGAATCCACCCCCATCATATGCCCGACGAAAGCGGGTTTCAGTTCAAGTTCAATAGGATCCAATGGGGATCTAATGGAATCGGTATCTTGGGCCACTCATCTCTAATGGAGAATGGCCAAACTCCCGCATTTGGAAATTCGATTGCTCGGCTAATGATCACGTAATATCCTGCTTCAGGAATTAAGCCATCAACCTCTGGACCCACTTCTTAGGAAATCCATTTCCACAAGATTCACTTTGCCGCGAAAATAATCTTGTCGTTTTGCCAAATAAGCATCTTGACCTTTTCCAATGGTCTTATTTGCTGGGCTCAGAAACTCAATGACGGTTACAACCCTTTGGCCACTAACATCTAAGATCTTCAGGAACCCTTTTCCTTTGGGAACAGGGAAAGTGTGTCTTTCCGACCTTTTAGTATACCCCAACGGTCGTGGATTGGGCAAAGCCGCGATAGGGCCGCACCCCACTGCTGCCATCCCAAGCATATATTGCCGATGGTTTTTCCCGCTCGCCTTCGTCTCGCTCCAGGAAGCGGGGGATGAACAGTTCTTTGGTCAAAGTCGTCAGCATGGCCCGGCCGGTTTCGCCGTACTCGACCACCTTGTCATTGTCGTCGAAATCTACCACTTGGACCACGGCCCGGGGTTGAGGAGCATAGTAGGTTATTTTGAACTTGTCTTCCTTAGTTGGCATATCGGAGCAGGCCAACCCCATCAGTGTGTTGCCGTAGGTGGGAGCGATATATACTTCAGGGCCGAGCAATTCTTCGATGGTTTGGCGAATCCATTGGGAATTCATTTCCGTGCCGCCGCAGAAAATCCCGGTGATTCCTTCTTCGGCGATGCTGGAACCTTCCGATTCCAACCGCTGGGCGAAGGCGTCCAAGAGCTTCGGTGTGCTAAACATACATTTAATGTCGTGGCCGGCGCGGAGAATGGTCATGGCCTGATCGATAACATGGTCCTGATAGGCTTTCAGGTGTTCCATCCAGCCCTTTTTGATCAGCTTGATCACCCAGCGCGGGTCCAAGTCCAGGCAAAAGCAGATCCCGCCGCGATGTTGGCACAAATGTTCCACTGCCAATCGCAATCGCCGTGGTCCGGACGGACCAAGCATCAGCCAATTAGAGCCTTTTGGGAAATACTTTTCGGGAATGGTTTCGCTGAACATCTCATAGTCGATGCGAAAATCTTCCCAGACAACGCGGCTTTTCGGAGTCCCGGTTGTTCCGCCGGTTTCGAAAACATATAGCGGCTTATCGGAGTAAGCTTTGGGAACCCAGCGGCGGACCGGACCGCCCCGGAGCCATTCATCGTCAAATAGCGGGAACTTACTCAAGTCGTCAAAGCTTTGAATCTCCTTGCGGGGGTCGAAGCCTAGTTCCTTCTCCTTTTCCAGCCAGAAAGGAGTTCCGGTCTCCGGATTGAAATGCCAAGCAACGGTCTCACGAACGTGGGCATCCAGTTGTTCTTTGGCTTGTTCAGATGTCATGCTGCTCATTGGGTAGTGGTTCTCCAAAAACGATGTACCAGTTGTCAGATGCGTTTTTCTTCAGTTTTTGATCTTGAAGGAAATCAACTCTCTCAAAGGTTCTTTCAATTTTCTCTTAAATACGCCCTCTTCAATTTGATTTTGAACCAGGTATCAAATTTGTCCTTTCCCCAATAACTTTTTAGAGCATTTAGACTTTCACGAATCAATGAGGCGGGTTCGGGTAATCCAAATCCTCGGGATTTATTTGCAGACAAATTGCTCGGGCGAGATCATTAGGGTCTATCTGAAGTTGGTGTTTTATTAGGTGCCAGAGATTTAGAGTTACAGTTTTCATCGAAAATAATGGATGACTAAGCCTTAATTTCCGCCTATGGCATACAGTTTGGACTTGGTCATTATGTACAAGGTTCCGTTGGCAAACACTGGAGTGGTTTGAACGGCATCCTCCATATAAATGGTGTCGATTATTTTCTTTTCCGGACCGTGGGCAAAGATAACAATATCGCCATCCTCTGTGCCTATGTAGATTTTATCATCCACCAGCAAGGGACTTCCCCAAACTCCGGATTTGAAATCATGGACCCAGTGAACTTTGCCGGTTTTGGCATCTAAGCAATGCAAATAACCATAGTGTTCACTGGCGTAGACTATTCCATCGTGAATTGCCGGTACAGCAAAGGTTCTACCAAATACTGCTACCCTACCGAACTTGGGAGCGGGATCTTTTTTCCCGCCATAATGCCAAACCAATGCGGAGTCCTTGTTAACAGGAGCGTTGGGATCTAGGTTGTCGTTGCGCGGCGAGACATCTCCCTTTTTGGAAATGTCAATGCACCAAAAATGACCCACCCGGCTTCCGGGTTCTCCGTGTTCCGGATATAGGCCGATGCCAATGTACGCCTTGGTATCATAGATAACGGGAGGAGCCAACAAGTAGTTTGGGACTCCTCTGTCTAAAGCAGCTTTGTAGTCTGCCTTGGTGTCGCAGTAGAATTTCCAAATCATTTTCCCGTCTTGGGGATCCAAGCCGTACAAGTAGCAGTCGCCGCCGGGGAAAAGGATTTGGTCCTTGCCGTTCACTTTGGCATAAGAGGGGTGGCCCCATTGTCCTTCGATAACATCTTTGCCGGGCAGGCTACTTTTCCATTTTAAGCTGCCGTCTTTTTTGTTTAGGGCGATGAAACTGGGAGCTTTGGGTGCCACTAATTTCCCTTCAAAATCAGTACCATTGCCGGTAACCAGGAAAATAGTTTCGCCGATAATTAACGGCGAACAGTAACACAAAAAGCAGGGGAAATCGCCCTCTTTTTTCATCATATCGTATGACCAAACGATTTCGCCGTCCTCGACTTTGGCACAGATCACTTTACATGCGGGGGTCACATAATACAGGCGATCTCCTTCCACAGTTGGTGTGGAGCACAAACCGTCGGCTTTGGCTTGTTCATCAATTGGCGGCTTATGAACATTTTGCCATAAGAATTTGCCGTCTTTTTCCTGAAAGCACATCAGGATGCCATGATTTCCTTTGACATTGGGATCGCGGGGTTGTCCATTGTTGGTCCCGACAAAGATTCGCCCGCCGGCAACAACCGGTCCGCCGTAAGCACGGGAGCCTGTTTTGGCTTCCCATTTGACATTCTTCTTGCCGCCTTCGATCTGCCATTTGGTCGGTGCGTTTTTGCCATGCGGGTTGACCATATTGCGATCCGGGGAACCGCCCAGCATGGGCCAATCTTTGCCGGAAGCAGCAACTTGAGGTTCTTCTTGATTGGCTGGATTTCCAGTGGGACCACTGCAAAGCGGCCCTTGTTCGTAGGAGCAACCCGCCACAAATCCCAAAGTCAGAAAAACGGAAAGAAAGCCGAAGGGTCCCAAACGACGGCAGCGAACCATACATAGACTCCTAAATGAAGATCCCCCCCAACAAAGAGGGTTAATGTCATTTTTAGCGAATTGCATAAAGCTTATTTTCCGTCATTACAAACAAAGTGCCGTTGGCAACTACCGGTGTCGCCCGGACTTTGCCGAAAATCTCAACTTCGGCAATTAGATTTTTCTTGCGGCCATGTTCGTAAACGTAAAGGAACTGGTCGTCGGTACCCATGAGAATTTTCCCGTCCACGAAGTAAGGGGAACTCCAAATGGGGGTTCGCAGATTATCATACCAGTACCGCTTACCAGTCTTGGCATCCAGGCAGTAAACATAGCCTTCGAGATCGGCCACAAAAACCAAGCCATCGTGAACACAGGCGGTGCTTAGAGTTCTGCCGAATACATAAGGGCGTCCGGGGATTCGTTCTTCCTCTTTTGAGGGAACTCCGCCATAATGCCAAGCCAAAGCGGATTTGCTGTTTACCGGAGCATCCGGATCAAAATTGTTATCTTTCCAAGTTACATCATTTTCCTTGTTGGTCTTGCCAAACTTGGTGGCTTTGGCCAGATCAACGCACCAAAAATGGCCGACGCCTTCATCATGTTCCGGATCTTGACCTACGCCGATATACAGTTTATTGTCGGCAATGACCGGCGTATTGACGAAGTCGTTGCGGGTTCCCTTTCCGCCTAATTCATAGATGGAATCCTTGGGATTGCAATCGAATTTCCACAACAATTTGCCGGTATTCGGTTCGAAGGCCCGCAGCCAACCATCACCGCCCGGGAAAATAATTTGCCCGACTCCATTCACTTCGGCGTAAGCGGGGTTCGCCCACTGGCCGTGCATCAGGAGCTTTCCGGTGTTGACCAATTTCTTGATGTAGTTTTCGGTGTTAGCGCCGGCGGGAATATCCAGGAGGTTTTTGGAAGGATCATTATTCTTCCAAACCACTTTCCCGGTATTCTTGTTGACGGCAATAAAGCTGGGGGCTTTTGGCGCTGGAATGTTGATATGATCCTTATCCACCCCGTTACTGGTGCACACAAACAGCATATCGCCGACAATTAGCGGCGAGCACGTTGCGAGATTGTGCGGAAAAACATCAAGCTCTTCCATCATGTCCAATTTCCAGACGTTCTTGCCCGTAGCCGTCTCATCGCAAATCACTTCGCACCGGTTGCCGACGTAATATAATTTGCCGTTTTCCACTACCGGCGAAGAGCAAATTCCCTCCAGCGGCCAATCATTCACCCTGCCGGATTTTAATTTTGGGTAAGCATTTTGCCATAAGAACTTGCCGTCGGATTCCCGGAAACACATGACAACGCCCATATCGATTCCTTTGAATTTTGGATCGCGGGGTTGCTCATTATTGGTCCCGACAAAAACTTTGCCTTCGGCAATTACCGGCCCCCCATACGACCGGGAACCCAAATTGACGGACCATTTAATTCCTTTGGTTTCTTTTTTGTCGGGCGTAAAGGGATCGTCGATCTGAAAATTAAAAGATATATTGCGGTCGGTGAGGTTGACCAAGTTGCGTTGGATGGTGCCGCCAAACAATGGCCAAGGATATTCGCCTTTCTTGGGGCTTGGCTGAGATTGACTGGGGTTATTTTGCAGCGTAAGAACAATACCCACCACAATGGTGATGGATAGAACCGTCAATCCAAACGCCAAGACACGGCGAAGGGCTGGATAAGATTTCATATGGTTATTCCTCTAATAACGGCGTTACTTTTTGTTGGAGGTTATAAGGACGTTATCGAAAAAAATTGCTGTTCCAGGGCGGGGCGGCTGAACGGCAGTACTGTAGCGGTACAACCCTGGGGCTCCATTAACATCCGGATTGGGATCAACAAATTCAATGTCCCACTTGGCGGGTTCCTTCTGATCGCGTGGCCAAACTTTACCATATAAACGGCATTTCTTGCCCTCGGGGTTTGCTTTTAGCTTCATTCGATACCATACATCGGGTTCAATCTTGTAAGGAATTCCCACCGCGACCCGGGGCATTGCATCCCAGTGGTCCAGGCGTAACTGCTGCTTATTTCCCCAGAGAACCAAGCGGTAGCGGTGAGCCACCAAACCCATGTCGGGTAGATCCTTGCCCACTTTCGTTCCCATTATATCCGAAGAAATGGTGTAATCGGAATCCTCGGGGGTCCCGATGTAGGCATCTGCTTTGGCTACCAAAGGACTACTCACGCGATTGTTGCCCATGAGGACTTATTCCCCATCCAGCTCGGTTACAAAGAATTTATTCTGAGCGTTCACCCAACCGCCGGGAGCTGCCCCTTTAGGAAGATCGTTGAAATCAATTTTGTAGGGAAATCGTGGTGCTACCCGAATCCGAGCAGTGGAAGAACCCATCCCGGTCTCAAGTTTCACCAGCCCTTCCTGGGAAAGCGCTTTTCCATCGACCAACAATTCTCCATTAGCGGAAATCTCTCCTTTTAAAGCGGGAAGAGGAGCTTTCGCTTTCGGAGGGCTTGGGGGTACTGGCAGGGACCATTTCTGCGCGGCATCTTTTTTCAATTTCCCCACCACGTAACCATACTTGTCCAATAATTGGACTGTGAATTGCACCTTGTCTCCCGGGTGAACAACGACGTCGGCAGGAAGGATGCGAACCGCAGCGGGTTTGCCGGGAGCAGGTTGTTTGGGCGGTTCGGGAAGAGGCGCCGCTTTGACGATCTCCTTTTTTCCGATGCAATAAGTTTCATCCCGGGTGCAAACAAAGACGCGGCCATTGGCTACTGCCGGTGTTCCGTTGGTTTCTGCGGGAACAATCCCTTCGGGTGGGAAGAAGTGCTCATGGATAATCTTCCCGCGAGAGGAGCCGGGTTGAATGATGGAAAAGGAACCATTTACGGGGCAAACGTAAATCTTGTCATCAGCCCAAACCGGAGATCCTTTGGCATTTCGCCCATAGGCGAGCGGACGTCTCCACAACAATTTGCCGGTTTTGCTGTCCAAGCAATACATCCGGGCGATATCCGAGCAAATGTAGAGGCGGCCGTCCTTGATCAACGGAGAGCAGTAGTTCGCCGAAATGCCGTATTGTTTCCACACCAATTTTGGTTTGCCATCTTCAACTTTACCGGCATCAAAACAGAAGATTCCGCCTTTCTCATTGGAATCGACATTTTCTGCCCCGTGACAAATGTAAACCAGATTGCCGTCCATTACGGGGGAAGGATTCACTCCACCTTTGACAATCTTCACGTTCCAAACCGGCTCTCCGGTGCGAACCTTAATGGCGTGCAAATAGCCTTCTCCACCGCCGGTGATCATCAGGCGTTGTTTGTTAACCACGGCAATAACCGGCGTCGAATAATAGGTGTTCTTGGGTTTATGCGGGGACTCAGACCACCAAACAACTTCTCCGGTGTGTTTGTTCATTGCCAAATGCCGGTTGGCTCCTTTGCCATGAGGCCCCCAGCTAAAGTTCATCATGCCGATGATTACCAGGTCTTCATCAACCACCGGGGTGTTGACACGACCCCCATAACCGGTGATGCGACCGTATTCTTCGGTCAGCGAACGTTGCCACAGAATTTTTCCGTCCTTGTCGAAGCAAACGAAATGTCCCTGAGTGCCATGCCAGTAAATATTGCCGGTTTTGGGGTCGCCCGCCAAGCTCGCCCATCCCAATCGGACACTTACAATATCGGTCAAAAAGACGTTAAAACGCTTTTCCCAGATCAGTTTTCCGGTTTTCTCATCCAGACACATCACGCGTTCTTGTTCGTGGATTTTTTCCCCGACCTGGTTGTTTAAATAAACCCGGCCATTCATAACGATGGGGGTCGAACGGCAACCGTAGGGAGCTTTCCAAATAAAATTGGTTGGGTTTTTTGGGTCTGGAGACCATTCCGAGGGAAGATTCTTTTCCCGGGAAACCCCGGTTTGTTCCGGTCCGCGCCAACTGAACCAATCGTGAGATCGTGCAGAAGAAGGGCAATAAAACAGGGATAATATGCCTGCAAAGCAAATCCACAAAGGGAGTCGTTTCATTAGGCAGCTCCTCAAATGATGTTGGAAAGTCGATTCTTTCCTAATTAGCTGGTGATTTCTTTCGAACCAATCGCTTGGCTTTTAATTCAAATCGGGGCAAGGTTCCCGGGGCAACTGCTACCACCATCGCTCGAAACAACAGTTTATCGCGAATCCCATCGGTGATTTCCGTCGCCAATTTCTTTCTATCTTTGCCGGGAAATGGTTCCACTTCAATCTTCAAATCCGTTAACGCCTGAGTCTCATTCACTTCGATCCGGAATTCCGCAACTTCGGGAAAATCCCGAATAATGGCTTCCAGGGCACTTGGGTAGACATTGTTGCCGCGAATATGGATTAACTCGTCGCAGCGCCCGAGAATCCCGCCTTGCAGTTTCACAAAGGGTAAACCGCAAGGGCAGGGTTCTGTTGCAGCCTTTACCAGGTCCCCAGTGCGATAGCGAATTAACGGGCTGCCAAGGCGTCCCAAGTTGGTGACAATTAATTCACCGGTATTCCCCGGCGGAAGCGGTTCATTGGAGCCAGGATCGATTACCTCAACGAAATAATCTCCCTCTAATATATGGAGACAGCCGGGAGCCTCATTACATTCAACGGAGAGCGGGCCAACTTCGGTCATTCCGCTATGATCATATACCCTGGCCCCCCAAGCTTTCTCAATCCGACTCCGCGTTGCCGGGATGCTTCCGCCGGGCTCGCCGGCTACAATTAAAACTCGGACATTGGATTGTGCCAATTTAATATTGTGTTTTATGGCTATCTCGGCCAAATGCAACGCATAGGTGGGAGTACAAAGGACAACGGTTGCTTCATTCTCCAGTAAAAATTGCAAGCGGGCTAGACTGCTCATCCCCCCGCCCGGCAAACACAGACAACCGACTTTCTCTGCGGCTTCAAAAGCCGACCAAAACCCCAAAAAAGGACCAAAGGAAAAAGGGAAAAACAACCGGTCTTCCGCCCTTACCTTGATAATCGCATAAATTTTTTGCCAACAATCCAGAACCCAGTTCCAACCTTCAGCGGTGTCCAGCCAACGTAAAGGTTGGCCGGTAGTCCCTGAAGTTTGATGAAAGCGGCGGTAGTGCTCCAAGGGGCAGGTCAAATTTCTTCCGTATTGGGGGTGGGCCTTTTGATCATCCTGGAGTTCTTCTTTGGTGGTATAAGGAAGTTTTGCAACATCCTTAAAACTTTGTATATCTTTTGGAGTGATTTTCGCCTTGGAAAATTTCTCGGCGTAAAACTTATTGGCGGGCAGGATTTCTCGGAGGAGATTTTCAAAACGGGCGTATTGAAATTCACTCAGTTTCTGAGGATTAAACTGGGCTTCGACAAAATCCGCCATGAAAAACTCATATACTTAGGACTTCTTCCGGGACGATTTCAACCGGGCTAATTCTTCTTCTAATTGCCTTGCTCGCTCTTCAGCCTCACGAGCTCTTTTTTCAGCAGCTTTTTTCTCTATTTCCACCAATTGCCTTCGTTGGGACTCCTCATCATAATTGGGGAGTTTATTCCCTGTTTCCTTATCAATGACGCGTAAATAGAAACCTTCTTCCTGGAATAACAGATTTAGCTGCTTGCTTTCGAGGCTGCCCTCTTTGTCCGGCTTAATGGGGACATATTCTTTTTTACGCAATCGGAATCCCTGAAATGGAATTTCTAATTCACATTTTAGAGGATCGAATAAGAAGTATTCCTTCACGCCAAGCCATTGGTAATCGGCTTTTTTTTTGATAAGATCTTTTTTTTTTGTCTCTTCCGATGTCATTTCAAAAATGGTGCAAGGGGCGGAAACTTTCTCCTTCCAGCTCAGGAAAGTTTTCCTTGGTTCATTCGATACTCCTTTGACCACCATAATATCCGGAGCATAACAAGCTTCCGGATTGCCTTTCTCCCAGTACCAAAAGAGATTGTTGGTAACCAAGACTTCCTTCCCGGCGAAATGGTTTAGCAGACAACAAAACAGTTTCGTTGTGGCAACGACATGTAATCCCGTTTCGCCCAAAGGTTCTCCATCCGAACTTGGATATAATTCATCCTCGGTGAGGTATTCCAATTGTTCCGGGACTGTGGCCACTTCTATCTCCTGTTAACCCCTTTTTTGGGAGAAGTTTTCAATCTGGCAATTTCTTCCTCTAATTGCTTTGCACGTTCTTCCGCCGCTTCTTTCTCTTTTCGGACTGCTTCGTTCTCCTTGCGAAACGCTTTGTTCTTACTCTGGACAGATTCGTTCTCTCTTCGAATGATATCTAAATCCTTTTCAACTTTTTGCAGTATTTCATGCACTTCCTCTGCGGTAAGAATCTTTTTCCCTGTTTGCTTGTCAATCAGCCGCACGAATGAGCCTTCTTCCCGCAAATACAAA
>CAZPPD010000138.1:0-10058 GCA_964588185.1 uncultured Alcaligenaceae bacterium
GCCGCCTTGGGGGCATTGGCCTACTTTGGCAGTACGTTGTTCATCCAAACGCCGACCTACGGCCAAGCGGCCTCAGTGGCCGGCCAACGCGTTGCCCTGGTCAACATGTATGTTGTCATGAAGGGCTACAAAAAAGTTGAATTCTACAAGCAGGAAATCAAGCGAGTCGCTCAACCCTACGAAACCGAAATCAAGAAGTATCAGAAAAATTACAAAGGTTGGTTGGCGATTTCCAAGGACATCACCAAAAGCAAAGAAGAACGGGAAAAGGCTGCCAAGTATGCTCGGGACTTCAAACGCCAAATCGAAGACCTCGGCAGCGAAGCCAACAAAAAGATCATGACCATGGGCCAGCAGCAAGTGGTTGCTGTCTATCGCGAGATCGAAGAAACCATCCAGCGCTACGCTCGGGCCAACGGCATCCACTTGGTCTTGCATTATCTGGACCCCACCGACGAAAGCGAACGTTATGCCGCGCGGAACATCGACCGCAAGCTCAATGGCTGCAGCAATGCCGGTGCTTGCTCGCCGATTTACCACGACCCGTCGTTGGATATTTCCCAGCAGGTTCTGCAGATTCTGAATCAACAGTATCCGCCGACCGGGGGCCAAAAGTAATCGAATCACCCAAGGGGCTACTGCAGATCTGCTAGTTGCGGAATTTTCCGAATCCTTTCCTGCAATGCCCCTTTTTTTCCAATTTTTCCTGTTTGCCATTAACGGTTTCGGCATGGTTATTCCTTCGGGGATTTGCTATTCTCTCCAAACCGGAACAGCGGCCTTGGCCAACATTTCTATCCAAGCGGCGAGGAATAATCAGCCCGGTCATTAACGTTGCGAAATGATTTCGCAGGGAAATAAGTCAAGGAAGATGCAGTGAAAATTCTTTGTCACCGTCCGCAACGCACCATTTCCCGTCCCGTGGAAGTTTCCGGAATTGGCTACATTACCGGGGCGGACATAACGCTTCGATTCCAACCGGCGGACCCAAACAACGGGGTGGTTTTTGTCCGCACCGATCTGGATTCGCCCATGTATATTCCGGCTCGGGTGGATTTGGTCACGGACACTAACCGGCGCACTACCTTGGGTTCTCCGCCCGACTGCCTGACTCTCGTGGAACATGTGTTGGCAGCTCTAGCCGGTTTGCGGATTGACAATTGCCTGGTGGAGATCAATGGTCAGGAACCTCCGGGAATGGATGGTTCTGCCCAAGCGTTTGTTGCCGCCTTGGAGGAGGCTGGGTTGGAGCTGCAGCAGGCTCATCGACCGGTGTACGCCCCGGAAGAAGAAATCCGGGTCGTTGACGGCAGGACCACCTTGTCCTTGTTTCCACCAACGAATGAAGAATTGCGAATCAGTTACTTTGTGGATTACGGCCTCGATTCTCCCATTTCACCGCAACGGCATTCTGAAGATATAACACCGGAAAACTTTACCAACGAAATTTCCAAGGCCAGAACCTTCCTCTTGGAAACTGAAGCCAAAGCTTTGCAAGAGCAAGGCATCGGCAGCCGCACCACTGCTTCGGACTTACTGGTATTTTCCGACAGGGGGCCCATCGAGAATCAACTGCGTTTTGGCAACGAACCGGCTCGCCACAAAATGTTGGATATTTTGGGAGACCTGGCACTCACGGGTGTAGACATCCGAGGTCATATCATCGGCTATCGGTCCGGCCATCCGCTCAACGTGGAATTGGCGAAGAAAATATTAGCTCGAGTCAGCCCGGAATACACTCTCCCCAAAGCAGCCTAACCCTTGTAGCTGGATTCGACGGAATTCAGCATGAATAACTACGGCTTGAAGGCTCGGCTGAATTCTGACGAATCCAGCTACTTCTTGCGGCCTTGATAATAATCCGGAGAAGGTCATGTCGCGATTACGAATGGCAGTTGTAGGCGTCGGGCATCTCGGCAAAGCCCATGCTCGCGTTCTGGCCGGCCTTCCGGATGTGGAACTGGTGGGGGTAGTAGATATAGACCTCGACCAGGCTCAAAGTGTAGCGGATCAATATGGGACCCGGGCTTTCTCCAGCCACCTCTCCTTAGTGGACCAGGTGGATGCTGCTTCTATCGTCGTACCCACCACCTTCCATTCCCAGGTCGCCGAAACTTTCCTCCAAAAGAATATACCCCTCATGGTAGAAAAACCATTGGCGGCTTCTTTGACCGAAGCGGAATACCTCGTGCGTTTGGCTCACCAGCAAGACGTTCTTCTACAGGTTGGCCATATCGAACGTTTCAATCCGGCTTTCGAGGCGCTGGTCGCCAAGTCCTTCCAACCCAAGTTCATCGAGGCCCAGCGTGTAGGCCCTTTCACCGGCCGTTCCACCGACATCGGGGTGGTCTTGGACCTCATGATTCACGATCTCGACTTGCTGTTGCAGCTTGTAGGATCTCCGGTGCAACGAGTAGAAGGGATGGGCATCAATATTTTCGGCCAACATGAAGATGTCGCTACGGCCAGACTCTACTTTGCCAACGGATGCGTTGCAAATGTGACAGCCAGCCGCTCCAGTCCTTCTCCATTCCGCCAAATGAACATCTGGGCTCCGGAAGGCTTCTCCAAAATCGACTTTGCCAAACGGCAACTGACGTTGATCCAACCTTCCCAAGACCTCCGCGCCCAGGGACTTGATATATCCCGGCTGGACTCGGTCTCACGGACTCGCCTCAAGGACGACCTCTTCGGCCGCCACTTCGAAGTCTGCCATTTGGATTGTAACCAGGGAGATCAGCTCACCAAAGAACTGTCCGATTTCGTTCACTGCGTCCGAACCAACACCAAGCCCCGAGTGAGCGGAGAAGATGGCTTAACCGCCTTGTCCTTGGCCCACCGAGTCCTCGACAGTATTGACTCCCATCGCTGGGAAGGCCAACCCGACGGACCAAAAGGACCGGAGCAATTCCCACTGCCTCTTGGCCCCCTGTTCTCACCGATATCCGGCGAAGCAGCCGCCTAATTGTCCAAAAGTCTCCACCGTAAACACCGTCGGCTGACGGTAACTTGTCCCCAACGGGCAGTTATTTTCCCGTAATGTCCTTCCGTGCTCTTTTGCCACCGTGTGAGGAAGCCATTTTCACCAAATGTCATCGAAGGTCACAGTTACCAACTGCGGGGGAGTTGGGGATAGCTACCAGTGCATGACAAATCCCCCGTCCACATTTATCGCCTGTCCGGTTACATTGTGGGCTTGGGGGATGCCAAAAATACGACCATGCGGGCAATATCCTCCGTTTCCTGCCAGCGGTTTAGAGGCACTACATTCCGGATTTTTTCCCCGGCCCAATCCTCGTAGCTTCGTTGCTGTTCGCCCGGTTGCTGTTTGTTCCAGGATTCCCATACCGAGCGATTCAATGCCGTTTTCACCATCCCCGGACAAACGCTGTTCACGCGAACGTTGTAGGGAGCCAGATCCTTGGCCGCGCATTGGGAGAAATTAATCAGGGCCGCTTTGGAAGCGCTGTAAGGCGGATCCGTTTGCGAGCCGATTTGCCCGGAGACAGACGCCAAGAACGTCATCGTGCCGGATTTCTGCTCAATTAATGAGGGAACAAAGGCATGCGCGACATTCACAGCACCTATCACGTTCACTTGAAGGACCTTCGGCCAATCCTCCGGCGTGAGATTCCAAAATGGGAAGCCAAATTTCCCGGAACCAATACCAACTGCATACACAATATGGTCGATACGGGTAAACAATCGACCGGCTTCTGTCGCCAAGTCCTTCAAACGGTTATTGTCGGTCACGTTGGCGACGGCGGCTTGGCATTGGATGGAATAGGTGGTGGAAATATCCTTGGCAACCTGCCCAACTTGGTCATCTAAATCCACGAGAAAAAGATTGGTCCCTTCTTGAGCAAACGTTTCCGCAATAGCCATACCAATTCCCTTGGCAGAGCCCACAACGACAGCCGTTTGGCCTTTTAGTCCAAGTTCCATTTGCGATCCCGGAAGGTTGTAGATTTGAGGAGAAGTGGTTGATAATTCATCGCCGAGGCATTCCCCACAGGCGAACGGTATTATCCGAACTCCCTGAGACTACCCGGCCGCCCCCGGGAGAGAATGCTACCGCATAAACATTGCCCGTGTGGCCATTGAAGCGCTGGAGTTCACGGCCGGACTGCAAATCCCAATAGCGTAAGCTGTCATCGGAAGATCCCGTAATCATGCGGCGGCCATCCGGGGAAATATCAAGAGCATAAACGGTTCCCGTGTGACCCGTGAATTTGCGAACGACCTTTCCGGTCTTCAGATCCCATAATTGCGGTTCACGCTCTCCGGAGCCAATTCCTCGGCGGCCGTCGGGAGTTATGGCTACATTGCGGATTGAGCTGCTCAAGTGAATCTTGCGAATTGCTTTCCCCGTGGCCAAATCCCAGTAAATCAAGTTGCGGTCCGAACCTCCGCCGGATAGGGCTTTGCGTCCATCCGGAGAAAAGGTAACTGCATATACCACGCCGCTATGACCGCGCAATTGCTTTGTTTCTTTACCGGTCTGCAAATCCCACAGCCGAATCAGACCATCATTGCCCCCGGTAAGCATTTTCTTTCCATCCCGGGAAATCGCCAAAGCATAGACATTGCCTATGCGGTTGTTTTTTGGATAGCGGACAAGAAATTTGCCCGAGCGAGCATCCCACTTGCGAACGCTGCCGTCCCAACTCGCGGTATACACAAAGCGGTTGCGCGGGCCGTAGGCAATGCTCCAGATGTAGGAGGTATGTCCGTTCAACTGATGTAAGAGCTTCGCGGATTTGGCATCCCAGATTTTGGCGAAGTTATTGGAACCGCCCGAAACAATTTTCCGTCCGTCCGGGGAAAATGCCACGCCATAGATATTGCCGGATTCCCGCACCACTTGCCGAATCAACCCGGGCTTGCCGGAATAATCCCAAGGAATGCCAAAGCGCATGGACCTCGGAACGGAAGCAATGCGTTTTTCCAACTTCTGGCGCAGTTCGGCGTCCAGACCATAGACCGCTTGTTCGTACCAATAAACAGCACGCTGGCGGAAAGCCGTTCTGGCCAATCCCTCCTCTTTCTCCGCGTAATCCCACCAACCATTGCCAACGTCTTTTTGCTCCTCCGGATCATCCGGTTGGATTAGGTCCCGCTGGGCAAGCAGACGAAGCTGGGGATGATCGGATTGAGCCAGTAAGAATAATCCTTCGTCCCAGTTTCCCTTGTGCAAGCATTTGTAGCGGCCGACAACCAGATTGGCTTTGGGATCTTCCGGTTTTTCACGCAGACGTTTCAGGAACGGTTCCAGGTCTGCCACTTTGTTCTTTGTTTCCTGAATGTTGCGGCGTTCCCGTTGAACCGTCAACACCAACGGCAAATACTTCGACTTGCGGGCAGCCTTCTCCGCCACTTTTCCCAACGCCAAGGCATGGGGATAATTTTCCTTTTCCAAGGCACTGGCGATTTTGTTGAGGATCACGTCGACCAGGATTTTGTTTTCCTCGGTGGATTGCGTTGCTTGAATTACTCGATTGAATACCTCGATGGTTAGCTTCTGCGTATTCACAGCAAAGGACTTGCCCAGTTCCTCTACAGCGGAGAAGGCGGTCAAGTTATCTCCGCCATCGGCAGCTAAGCGATAAGCCTCTTGCAATCGCACAAATCTTCCCGGCAAGTTTTTTCGAAAGTCATCCGCTTGGTCCATCAGGATGATGGCTAGAGCACTTTTGGCTTTCTTTGAGGATTTTGCCTGCTGATATTTCTCCCGATGTTCAAACTGGATTAATTCCAAGGCTTTCGCCTGAGCCTTGGCTTCGGGGAGAGGCTTTTTGCTGCCGATTTTCCCTTGGGAAAAGATTTGACTGCTCGCGCTAATCCCAAGACAAGAAACCGTTACTAATCCGATGAGAAATCTGAAGGATTTCATTGACCATGGTCCTTACTTCGAAACCAACTGCCGGGCCTACTTATTAGACGATCCATCCGTTCCATAATACCGGATCGAATGGGGAATTGGGAAATCTCTTTTTAGGATCCTCAAAAACTCCGTTCTTGAATTACAAACTGGCTTTCGGGCAAAACCTTCAAACCCTTGTACCTTCGACGCACTTCGCCGATAGCATGTTTGACTTGGGAATCAATCAAGTTCCCTCAAAATGGCAGGCAACATACCTAGTTGGTCCACCTTAGCTTCCCACACGCGGCCAATTGCATTTCAATCAAATAATTCAGTGAAATAACCGACCTCTTATTAGGCTGGTCCACCGTTCTTGCTAATCTGTGTCCCAGGTGTAAAATTTCATAGAGAAAAGCGAGAGTGGTGGAAAATCATGGCAGCACATCAAATGGAAACGGAAGGTTTTTCAATCATGGTATTGGGTGCATTCAACCCAACCATCTTTCAACCACTTTGGTTTTCAACACATAATCTTATTCGATCAGAAGAGGCGGAAACTGCGGATATCGAGATCATTCACCGGCATGCTGCCGTTTTTAGGACCGAATGGCTTTCGCTGCAGGTGACAGACAAGAACTTGACAATTGTGACCGAGGATCCAACCATGTCTCTCCCGCATTGGCACGTTCAAGTTATTGGAACACACACCACTGACTGCCTTTGGGTTTAACAGATTTGCCCATTTCAAAGTTGCTTCGGAGCAAAGTTGGCACGAATTTGGACACCACATTTGCACCAAAAGAAACATGGAAAGGAATAATGGAAAATCCAGGCTTACAAGTCTTGTCGATGGAGGGCAAAAGAAAAGATTGTGAGGGAAAGATTCAAGTCAGAATTACACCATCCCCAAAATTTCCATTAGGGATATTCATTAATGTCAATCAACATTACGATCTTCCAGAACCTGAAAAACAATCGGAAATGACTCCAGTGGACCGAAACAATGCGTTTTTGTCCACTTTGGGAAATGAATGGGATGAGTTTTCTGCATTCGCAAAAATAACTCGAGAACACCTTCTTAAATCTGGCTTACCTCCAAAAGCGAAAAGCAAAAAGAAAAGGAAAAACTAAACCATGTCTCTTGCTAACAATGGATCGAATACTGCCAGTCCCGAGAGATTTCGAACATTGGACGAAGTGGATGTGGATATTGGGGATTTTAATGATTTTGAGGAGTTTGACGGAATACTTCCTTCTGCTCATTCTTCGACCCGTAAAACCACTGACTTGTCTTCCACAACATCCCAAACCTCTTCAACCACTTTGGACTCTGCGGAAGCCTCGTCCATTCTGGCTGAAGTTCAGGTTGCTCCCCTAATCAGGCTTCCAACTGGGCACGGTCCAATTCGCAGGTTCAAAGTTTTACAGCAATTTGAAGGTGTTGTAACTGAATTGTCGGATGATTCGTTAATCGCAGAATTGATCGATCTGACTGACAAATCCAAGCGACGGGAAGTAGCAGAAATCCCACTTAGTGAAATTTCCCCAGCAGATCAACCATTAGTGGAACCAGGCTGCGTTTTTTACTGGATTATGGGATATGAAACAACCACTGGTGGGCAGCAGAGTCGAGTTTCCGAAATTCGCTTTCGACGAAGTCCTAGATGGTCCCCAAATGAAATCGAAGCAATCAAGAAGGAAGGACAAGAGCTATTCGACCAGTTCGGAAATACCGAGAACATCTCCTCCTAAAGGGAGGTAGAACTTTCTCTATTTGGTCCAGGCGTTGGGGAATGTCTTGTAATTCACCTAGGAGCTGGAGAATGGATGATTGTCGATTCATGTTCCGGTAAACGGGGCGGAAAGCCGATTGCCCTTGAATATCTCGAATCCTTGAAGGTGGATATTTCGTCTCAGATCAAGCTCGTTCTCATAACACACTGGCATGACGATCATATTTTCGGCGTAAGTGATGTTCTCCGTGTGGCATCGTCCGCTATGTTTGCCTGTTCTATGGCTATCAACAACAGAGAGTTCTTTTCGTTAATTGCAGCGAACAAAAAAATAAAGCTAGTAGGGCACTCTTCTGGCATACAAGAGTTCTCAGAGGTTCTGTCGATTTTGGGATCGCGTTATTCAGGCAAAAAGGCGACAGGTCCTGATCACTGGGTGGGAGAAGGAATGGTACTGTATACAGGAAAAGGTCCCTCCCAAGTTAAAGTTTATGCACTCAGCCCCTCTGCCCAAACAATCACGGACTCAATCGGAAATTTCTCTAAATTGATGCCCTCGATAGGAAAAACCATCCAGAAGTTTCCGAGTCTCACTCCAAACGATCATTCCATTGTGCTGTTCATTGAAACAAAAGAAGTTCACTTATTATTGGGCGGAGATTTAGAGAAAGGGACGACTACTCAAAGAGGTTGGAAAGCAATTATCGGATCTACTTTGAGACCTAAGATTAAGAGTAGCGGGTATAAGGTCCCGCATCACGGATCTGAAAATGCGGACTTGGACGAAATCTGGACAGAACTCAACCTCATTAATCCTCACACCTTGCTTACGCCATATGCCAGAGGCCGCAAGCCTTTGCCGAGCGAGGAGGATGTAAAAAGATTGAAGGATAGATCATCCTTGGTTTACTGTACAGTTTGGCCCCCTACACTTAAGCCGCCACGTAGACTTGTAGACAAAACCATGAACGAGGTGGCCCGCAATCGTCGAGCAATTCCAAAAAGTTCAGGCCATATCCGATTACGTTATCCGTTGAATGGAAATAAAAATCAAATTATGGTTGACCTATTTGATGAGGCAAAAAAGTTATGATCCAAATATTATTAATGAACTTATGAATCAGGACATTACTTCAACAAATCCTTTATCACAGAAACCAACCCTTCTTCCCCTTTCATTTTGCCCACCGGGGAGAGCCCCAAATATTGTTGCCGAACCTGGTTCACGAGGGAAACCTCCAGCGGACGCGGTTCAACTTGCAAATAAGCACAGACCAAAATAGCGGTCCGCAAGGTATTGGCACGGACCCGGCGAGTGCGCGGAGAATTTCGCCCGGGATGAAGGTGAATAAATCGCCCCGGCTCTTCTCCCATGCGCAACACCCATTGAGATTCATCCCGGGAAATGCTCACCATCCGAAAACCGCCGTTCTCTTTTACCCAGTTTTGATATGCATTTTGCGAGTGGATAACTTCCGACTGGAGTTGGCTCAATACTTCCTCGGCGATTTGGGACGGCGTAAGGTCCCCGAGATAGAGGTCCATTACGTCTGATCCCAACACCACCAAGATTTTTGCTAGGTTTGGTAGTCCTACCTGTCCGGATCGTGAGTATTGTTGGATTTTCCGGCGGATTGTCCCAGCGTGGTGTTTCCAGGTATTGAAGAGGAGCGGTTTTGGGACCGTGGCGTCGTCAGAGGTTAGTGACGAAAAAGTCAATAGAAGCTCCCGGCAAATGAATCCGATGTTAGAATTTCCCTTAAATTACTATACTTTTGGTAAACCAAATGAAATTCAACCATCTTATTTAATTGGAATATTAAATGTCCTTACCGATCGCGCAGCTAGGCCAACCGGTTCTTCGAGAAAAAGCCGCGGAAATACCTTTGGACGAAATCCAATCGCCCAAGGTCCAGGATTTGGTCGAGCAAATGTTAGTAACGGTGACCGAAGCCAAAGGAGCCGGACTTGCCGGTCCCCAAGTTTTTCAGAGCAAACGGCTCTTTGTCGCCGGGGTTCTCCCACCCAAGGCTGAAGATAACGCTCCGGAAATGGAAGTGTTTATTAATCCCATCGTAACGCCGACTTCCCAAGAGGCCAAACTTGGCTGGGAAGGCTGTTTGAGTTTTCCGGAATTGCTAGTGCTGGTACCCCGCCATCAGGCAGTTCAAGTGCGGTACCTCAATCGGGAAGGGAAAGAACAAACGCTTGACCAGGAGGGATTTCCCGCTCGCGTAGTGCAGCATGAGTTTGATCATCTGCATGGAATTCTGTCCTTGGACCGGGCCCCGAACACAAGGTGTATCATTAAAGGGTCGGAATTAGAGGCGGCAAGGAAAGAGTTTGAAAGGGATTCGTAAAATGCCGCTGCCTCAAGCGACTGGGTGCCATGGCGGCATTCATGCCACCCAGTTATTCATTTACTGAACTTGGGACACAGGGCACTAGCGATATTTTGCACG
>CAZPPD010000139.1:0-10016 GCA_964588185.1 uncultured Alcaligenaceae bacterium
GGCCCACAAAACCTTAAAGCAAAATTTGGATCAATTAGGTGATATCTAGAAGATCCTCAAGATTTCACGGGAGGCTACAGCTCCGAGTTTGTACAAGAAGGCACGCAATCTAGAACTTCAGTTGCTTGATTTGGAAGTTCAACTAAGGGGGGATAAGGTCCGGGAAAAGCGGTTCCACACCGCCAAGTTTTCCATTCTCAAACGAGTGCAAATTGCTCTTTTCGGTACTTTGCGGCAGACTCATGGACCAACTAAAACTCACCGCAAACAGTACGACATCGCAAGGAAGAAATACCAGGAGGTCGGTATGGTTCTTCGACAGATAATTGAAACGGACTTTGGCCAACTCAAGGAAAAATTGGATGACGCCGGTGTACCCTGGACCTCTGGCAGGGCAATTCCTTTGTTGGAGAAGAAGTCCTAATTTCCCCCTGTCCCTAGGTTAAAATTATTTGGCTCCGGCATTTGTGGCATGTGTGGCATGCCCACCCCGACACCTTTAAAGCTGCAACCTTTCCGGAGGTTGGGGTGGGCATGTTTATGCAACGAACTCCCCTTTTCCTAGTATCCCCAAAGGTAGTTGATGACCGTAAAATAGATCGGAATTCCCAAAACCACGTTAAATGGAAATGTGATACCCAGACTCATAGGTACATATATTCCCGGGTTTGCTTGTGGTAGGGCCAACCGAGCTGCAGCCGGAACAGCAATGTAACTGGCACTACCAAGTAAGACGGTCAGCAACAAGGCATCTCCTTTGGTTAGTCCCAGGAAAAACGCAAATGTAATTCCGAGCGCAGCGTGAGCAATGGCTGCAAGAACGGCAAAGGTAATCAAAAAGAAGCTGGATTTTGGTAGTCGATTCAAATGCTTGGCTGCAGTGATTCCCATGTCTAGTAGGAACAACGCCAGCACTCCTTTAAAAGGATCACCCAATACCGGTTTCACATTTTCCCATCCATTATCGCCGGTCGCGAAACCTATGAACAGACTACCCATGAGCAAAACTACTGGGCCGCTTCTAAACGCCTCGTGTAGGAGCTTTCGCCAAGAGATGTTGCTTCTTTCTGCAGATTCTTGAGCACCTTTGGCAAAACATCTGGCTAAAAGATCTCCTTCTATTATCGCAGGAGATTCCATCTGTGCCTTGGCGGCAACCATGTGGCCGCTATAGGTGATGTCCATTGTTTGCAACACGCCAACAGCCGTAACAAAGGTTACTGCACTGATAGAGCCATAGGTTGCTGCGATGGCGGCGGCGTTATAAACGTCGAGTTTCCACCGCAGAATGAAAAAGGACCAAACCGGGAGCACGGTTGCCGCGATGGTACTAACCAGCAAGACACTAAGGACCTCACCATTGATGCCGCTCTTCGTTAGTTCCACCCCACCGTGAAAACCGATGGCCATGAGCAGATAAAGAGAAAGGAACTTGGAAATTGAATCAGGAATACTCAGGTCCGATTTGAACCAGGTCACAATCATGCCAAGGAAGAAAAACAGGATGGGCGGACTCAGCAGATTATCAAATATAGATGTTTCCAAGATTTTTCCTTTCTTTATCTGGGGACCTAGGGGAAGAAAGAACCCAAGGCAGAGTCGAACTCCGCCCTGGGCAGAGGGCTCGGGCAAGCGTGGTGTTCAATGCCCGATAGAAGCGCCCTACTCAACCAGTCTCGACAGAACTATCCACCTAAAGGCTGGAAGGTGTTTTTGGCCATGTTGTAAGCAAGAAATAAGTGGGATTCGGAGATATAAAAAAGACCGTGCACCTGCAACTTTCCTTGAGTCAACAGCTGCTTGATTTTCGGTATCTCACACATTTGACTGACCTTCTTGGCAAAATGGGCTTTCACTTGTTGTTGTTGACGCTGAGATTTACGCACGCTTTCGAGAAGACGATTAAATCCGGCTGCAGTTGAGTTGGTATGAGTGAAATCACCTTCTTCCTGGGAGAAAACCACACCTATCGCTGCTTGCGAATGGCCAACTAAGACAATGGTAGATACGCCCTTTTCCTCCAGGGACCACTGGATCTTTTCCCACAAACGGGTGGCTTTAAAGTCCCATTCGCTTTGATCCACCTTAAGAATTGCTGTTGGAATTCCGGCAAATGCATTCGATAAGCTCTTATTCATTCGGGAATCATTGTGGGCGATCACTAAGCATTCAAGAGAACTTTGATCCGAAGAAAACAGATCCAGGTGATTTGCTGTGCATGGATTTGACGCATTTGTTTCCATGAAAGCGGTAGTCATAACAAAATCTCCAAAAATTTTGAGTTTCTTGTAAAAACAAAAAGCCGGCAAAAGCAACCATGGTGCTGCTTTCTCCGGCCAATCCAAGTGGGCATTGCATCCTACTTGACGTTAGCTAGCGGTTTTGGTGTTAAGTTTTGACTATCACCTTTAGTGATAGTCGACGATTAGAGTAAAGATTAATAAATTTGATGATCGTGATGCTCAGGCAAGGTATATATCTTTCGGGTCCCCCAGGTACCGGATAGGTGGGACTTTATCATTTGTGGGCGGGGAATAGACTCGATTTCGCCAGAATTGGCTAAGGAGATTCCCGACTCGTTGCAGAAATGAGATAATTTGCATTGAAAACTCCCCGTTCCAAAAGTTGAGGTAAATAAAAAAGGCCGGGAGGGTGCTGCTTAGCAACCTTCCGGCCTTTTCCACACAAGCTTAACTATCTTGTGTAACTAAAACCTTGTTTTGTAGAGGATAAATTGCCTTTTCCTGTGCAATTTAACCTTTAAATCTTTCGTCTATAACCTAGCCGTAGCTTAAGAAATCGTCAAGCTACTTTGAAAAAAATTTTAGTTTTTATTTTAGGTCAGGCGTTTTTTCCAGTGAAAAGACAATTATCCGTTCTCCGTTTTTGGTGCTAATATCCGTATGTAGGCTAATCACGTTTATCCCTAAAATATCTTTCATCACTGCATCCAAAAGAGGCCGTCCTCGTTCGATTAACTCCTGCCGGACCTGTTTGATGAGATACCGGCCCCGTTCATGAGACTCAACTTGAGCCAACTTAAGTTCTGCCGGGGTCAGCACATTTTTTAGCCGCACTAACACCATGTCATCGATAATATAAGCCTTCGTCTCCAATGGACCTCGCCCCATAAATTCCTTTTCAAAGCGAATGATCGCCTGGCTAATTTCTCGTTCCGTTTCCCGCTTATCTTTCATGGTTCAGATCCAACGTATTTATTAGGGCCTAATTTGCTGCAAACATATTATGTCCTGTTTATAAATCGGCCATTCCTGAATTATTATTGGTTGGAAACAGGTCCGGTCTTTTCCTGAGCAGGAAATAGTCCGCACCTTTCTAGAACCTGCAGCATTTTCAGAGCGACCAACTGTTCTTCATTGACTACCTCATCAGCGCCTGCTTCCCTTAACTTTTTTTCTCTCGCCTGATAGCGACAACGGACCACAATAGAAGCGGAATTATTGGTTTTTCGAATTAAGTTTACGATTCGTACGGCCGTGTAATCGTCCGGGACGCATACTACTGCCAGTCCTACCTGACTACTATGGCATGCTTTCAAAATCGACTCTTCGGTGGCGTCTCCGGCAATGGTGCGGAAACCTTGTTGAGCAAACGGGTACAGGTTTACCGGACTTTGATCTACCAAACACACTTCGTGACCTAACGTTTCCAAGTTGGTAGCCACTTGCCTGCCTATAGGACCAATGCCAATTACCAAAGCAGATTGCAGAGGGGGAGAGATTGAAGTTGCTGTATCCTCCGGTTCTTCCGGGGTTCCTCCACTCCGGCGAAGGCCGAATTTTAATAGCAATGGAGTTAGCAACAAAGTAGCAAATGCGATAGTCACAAGTTGCTGATAGGTGGCCCTGTCAATTAGTTGAGCTTCATATCCTTGCAAGAGTACCACGAAAGCAAACTCACCCACATGGGCAAGTCCCAGACCTAGTGCCAGGGAAGCGTGCCAACTCAACCCGGTACACCGTAAAGCCACAAGTGCAGCACCTACCTTGGTGGCGATCAATCCCAAGAAAATTACGCTTATCCAAACCGGCTGAGTCAGAACCACATCGAGATTAAATAACAGGCCCAAACTCACGAAAAAGATGGCCGAAAAGCTTTCTCGAAACGGCAAAACCAAAGCATCGATCTGAGCAGTCCAACGGTTATTGCTCAGAATCAACCCGGCAGCAAACGCTCCTATCGCAGGAGGTAAGCTTACCGTGTAAGCTGCAAAAGAAACTCCACCTAAAAGTACAAGAGTAAAGAGGACTACCAATTCCGGACTGCGGAACGTCGCCAAACCGGGGATGATCCACCTGCGCATTAGGTACCGAACCACAAAAATCGATCCGATGAACAAAAAGGAAATCAAACCCAGCCAAAGAAAATCCAGCCAACTTGCTCCTTCACCTGATTGCGTAAGAAGAGGAATTAGCAACAACAACGGGATCAATGCGGCATCCTGGAACAACAGGACGCCAATTGCTCTGCGGCCGGTCCTAGTCGTGGATTTTCCGGCTTCGGCCAGTGCTTTGAACACCAAAACTGTGGAACTGAAGGCTAAGGCGAAGCCGATCAGTATTGCTGTTTGGGGATTATTGCCGACTAGCCATACGCTGAGTCCCACCGGGATAGCCACCAGCAACATTTGTAGGCTGCCGCCAACCAGGAAAGGCCGGCCCAGAGAGGCTAACTCCTCCAAGGAAAATTCCAACCCGATGGAGAATAACAACAGAAAAACGCCTAACTCCGCGAGGTGCTCTATCTCATAATTCCCCTCGGCAACCCATCCAAGTAACCCGGGACCAATTAACGCCCCTGCAAGCAAGTAACCTACCAGAGGAGAGATGCCTAATTTCCGGCAGATTAACGCTGCCAAAAGGCCTAATGCCAGAATTAAGAGAATATCGCTTATGAGATCAGTCATTCATTAGTCAGTGGTTGAAAAGGTATCTCCTTTTCTCTTTATATAGTAAAAGATTAGGCAGCTATAAATTGTCCTCCTTAATATTGGTTGGATAAGAACTAATTTTGGTGGTTAAAATCAGGTTTATGTTTTCCTAATTCTCTGAAAAAACTTCCCCGAGCACGAATTAGGAACCTGCTGGGACGTAAGCGGAATTAAGGTTTAGTAGAAGCATCCCAGATCAATGGTCAAGGAACCTAAACGTGCTCGGGGGGAAATATTTTCTTGTCCTATTCACTGGAAACCCTATTCGTTGGGGAACGTCTGGATTTTTGCCGGAGTTGAGTACGCTTGCGGGTTAACTTCCGACGAACTGCTTGTTCCAACCGATCCATCGCTCCGGTAATTGAAGCGAAGACAGATTCTGCAGTGTGTTGAACCACAACTGATCCTTGAGATTTTAAATGAACCAAAACCCGGCAACGTTTGTTCATTCCACCTTTTGGCCCGTTGATGTCGGAAAGGAACGCAGACACTTTTCTCACTTTGTCCTGGAAGCGGCTAAGTGAACAACGGATTTTGGCTTCCAGGAAATACTTGTGATGGTTGAAGAGTTCGATTCCCTGACGACGAATGTCTAGTTTCATTACTTTTTCTCCACCGTTCCGGATCACCGGAGAACATTTAGGTACTGACGGCAACGCTTTTCATTGCTGCACAGTCTAATTATCGGGTTTTTCGTCCTTTAGGACAAATATATAATAACTCCACTTTTCATTGAAAAAACCTATAGATGGGGTTTCCTATGGAATGGCTTAACTATCATCATCTCCGCTACTTCTGGAAGGTAGCACAAAGTGGGAGTATTACCAAAGTTTCGGAAGAGCTTGATGTTTCCCAACCAACCATCACAGCTCAACTTAAGAGCCTGGCAAGGGCGTTGGGAAAAGAATTGTTCGTAAAGTCCGGGCGAAACCTGGTTCTTACCGAAGCAGGAAAAGTGGTTTACGCTTATGCTGAGGAAATCTTTCAGTTGGGCCGGGAAATGTGTAGTACTTTACAGGGATGGCCGGACCGGGAGCGGCCAATTCGATTGGTGGTGGGAGTTACCTACGTAATGCCGAAGCTAATTGTCTTTCGCCTGTTGCAGCCGGCACTGGAAACCTCGGAA
Source organism: uncultured Alcaligenaceae bacterium (assembly GCA_964588185.1). GTDB lineage: Bacteria > Planctomycetota > Planctomycetia > Gemmatales > Gemmataceae > CAZPPD01. Next base: position 6,078 of record CAZPPD010000139.1, read on the forward strand.
CCGATTCAATTAGTCTGCAAAGAAGGAGAAATAAAGAGCTTGTTGGCAGCCCTAAGTACCCATGAACTCGATTTGGTGCTGGCTGATATGCCTTTGCCGCCGGATTTGAATGTACGTGCTTTTAATCACCTCTTGGGAGAATGTCCGGTTTCCCTTTTCGCCAGCTCAGCATTGGCAAAAAAGTATCGGACGCACTTCCCGGACTCGTTAGAAGGAGCACCATTCTTACTGCCGGGAGAAGACACCGCTCTTCGCAAATCGCTTGAACAATGGTTTTACAGCTCTGGAATAACGCCACAATTTCGAGGGGAGTTTGTTGATAGTGCGCTCACCAAAGTATTTGGTCAGGAAGGATTAGGAGTTTTCGCCGCACCTTCGGTCATAGAGGAACAAATCGAACGCCAATATCGAGTGCAAAGAATTGGCCGATTGGAACATGTTCGGGAGCGTTTTTACGCTATTTCGGTCGAACGCAAGCTTCGGCATCCAGCCGTGGTGGCAATTACCGAAGCCGCACGAACGGACTTGTTTAGATAATCTGATTCTGGTGGAGACGGTCAGGTAGGCATGATTCATCACAAATCGATGGAATCTCCCGGTTTAATAATCACGGGTTCAGTTTTAGTTTTCTGCCGAACCAGATTCCCCCAAGCTTCTGCATCCTGTGCAATCAGCGGCCAAGTGTTGTAATGGAATGGCATCACTTTCTTGGGTTCGATGAATTGAACTGCCCGGAGGGCATCGTCGGGACCCATGGTGAAATTATCCCCAATCGGCAAGAGAGCCAGATCAATACCGTGTTCCCCGATTAACTGCATATCGCTAAAGAGAGCCGTGTCGGCGGCATTGTAGATCTTCAGGCCATCCTTTAGGAATAGAATAAAGCCCGCGGGATTGCCGCCCTCACTCCCATCAGGCAATTGGGAGCCATGAAAGGCAATGGTCATCTTTACACGGCCAAAATCGAAATCATAACCACCGCCGTGTTGCAGAGGATGTACTTTATCCAATCCTTGTTTTTGCAGCCAGCCGGCAATTTCAAAATTGGCGATAACAGTTGCCCCAGTGCGTTTGGCAATCTCCACGGCATCCCCTACATGATCGCCATGCCCGTGAGAAATCAGGATGCAATCCGCCTCGGCATCTTCTTGTTTGATGACGGCCGCCGGATTCCCCGTGAAAAATGGATCCATGAGGATTTTGTGGCCTTCACTCTCGACCAAAACTGTCGAATGACCCAGCCAGCGAAGTTTTGTGGCCATCTGTTCCTCCTTTAAAGTGTTGACGCTTAGTTTAGATGATCCGAAGACAAATTGAGGGGTCTTCCCTTGGGCTTCGGGGTTGTTTAATACTAGTGTGAACTCACTTCCACAGGAGAATCATATTCAAGTTTGCCAATCAAGTCCCGTAGGTTTTCCCGGTATTTACTGATGGATTCGGCAATGGTTTTGAGTTCACGTTCGATTTCTTCCAAGCGGTCTTCTTGTGTGTTCAGATTGCCGACGTATCGTTCGCGCAGATTTTTTTCCGAGGACCGATCTCCCAGGGATTGCAGATTTTCCCGAATACGTTTTTGTGCGTTGGCAATTGCCTTCTGCTCTTCTTCGAGTTTATGGCTTTGTTCTGCCAAGCGTGATTCTTCTTGCTTGGTCTCACGAATTTGATTTAAAAGCTTGGCCGCAGCTTCATCAAAATAATTTTGTTGCAACCAAAATTCCAGGCGCGGGGGCATTTTATCCAATAAGGAATGCCGGGTCGATAAAGTGGCCTCTTGCTTGACTACAAACTTCTTGGTTTCTTTCTCACCCAGTTCCAGTTTAAAACGCCAGTAGCTCTTGGTTTCCTCAACGGGTGGTTCCGTGTCAATCAGTTTCCAATTCTGCCCACCTGTTGGCTGTTGACCTGAGGAAGGATGTTCCAAAAAAAGAACATAACTTTTGGCAAGTTTATTTTTCAGGGTGTAAGTCGTGGAGATGATTTTCCGGTGGTATTCCGTAAGGTTGCCGTTCTTTATCACAAAGCGATGGACCTCATCCTGATGAGATCCGATCGTATCGGTAACGGCCACTCCTAATTCCACCGCGTAAGGGATCAAGCGTTCTTCGTCCGGCTTGAGGGTCTCCAACATCGCCTCGCCAACGTAGGTCGTCCCCTGAAGAACCGTGACAGGACCTCCTTCTAAAGTCAGCCCAGTGCTGTTTTTGAACAAGACGCAATTCATCGGGTTATCTTGGCGGTTGATTTTGTTGTAAAGCAAAACGGAATCCCCTTTAAAATCCCGTAGGACGATGGGGACCAATGCGGATTGGTTTCGTCGGATGGTTACGGGATGGTCAATTTGGTATTCCAGTAACTCGCCAATTATTTGTTCACGAACTTGAACGGGGGTGGAGCTAATTGCCTTAAGCATTCTAGCAGGGGCGCCAACTTTTATGTCTGCTGCCGCGTAAGAAAAATCAGGAGACTTTGGCTTTTTTGGAGCGGCTTGGCATTCTAACAATTCAAAAGCCTCCTCCATTTGAGGAGGTAAAACGCCGGTAGAATCTTGGACCTCCACTTTCGGTCTCTGAATGTAACGCGGCGTATATAAGTCATGCACAAAAGAAACCGGCAGCCCGGAGATCAAAGACAATTCCACATCTTCCCAATCCTCATCCTGGGTGTTGTCGACAACGGCCCATCCTTGAATCATCGCCGGATCTTCTTCGTCACCAAGGATAATCCGGTAGGTTGCTTTCCACACCGGAGCTTCCAAAGTGTAGCTGGCCCGGAGAGTTCGTTCTCCGGTTCCCTGGGCAAACAAAGTAAAAGTCCGGTCATCTTTCTTTGTGGCGGAAAGTTGAGTACGCAGATAGAAATCCAAATCGCGGCGCAGGGTTTCATCCAGAATTTGCATACTGGCCAACCCATGGAGGTCAAAGGATTGAATGGCACCGTTGTCGGTCACTACGGATACAAGGACGACCTTGACCACACCATCGCCGGTTTGCCGCTCGCTGGAGTCCACGCCTATGAGATTGCCTTCGACGGGGTCGGAAACGCCGGTGTGTAAACTAACACGAGCACCTTTGATCTGAGGAATGAGACTGACCAAGCTATCATGAGCGGGAATTTTTAGGGCCACTTCGGAGAGTAGCTGTTCCAGCGGCTTGGTGGAATCATAGGAAACGGAACTTACATGCCCGCCGGTCAAATCAAGAACGGTGAGTGATTTTAATACATCGCTTACTTCTTGTTGTTTGAATGTGAGCATCACATTAGTGTCTCCATCCACAGTGCCTTCGCGTTCAAAATAACCGATGCCGTGTTTGTAAAGGACAATGCGGGAGATGGGTAATGAAGTCATGTTGGTTCCCTAATCGCGAAAAGCCGGATTATAATAAAGGTGTGCTTTCATCGCACTCCGAACAATATTTATTGCTAATTATCTTTTATGAAGTTGTCCGATGTTCTCCTCAACGGCATTCCCTGGAATCCATTCCTGGCTATCGCCTTGTTTCTTTTGGGAATACTGACACTTCTCTTTAGCATGATCGTGGCCAGCCGCTTAGCAGGCGGAATTGATTTTGGGTCGGTAACCTCTATACTGCCGAAAGCAGCTGGAATATTGGCTGCCATTACCCTGGTTAACTTTTTCACCTGCGGGATACTCATCGCCGGCCCCATTTGGTTTCTTGGTTTGATGTTTCTATTTGATTTGGAATACCGAGAAGCCCGAATCCTGGCCAAAGTGAACTGGGCAATGAATCTGCTTTGGAAGATACTAATATTATTCATCCTACTGTAAACCAATCCCTCTAAGACAACACCTAATGACTACTGCTACCCCTGGAAACCTGATTGAACTCCTCACCAATATTGTCGGCCAAGGGAACGTACTGAGCTCGCCAAGCGACCTCTTGGTCTATGAATGCGACGGCTACACCATCGAGAAAAACA
>CAZPPD010000140.1:0-9937 GCA_964588185.1 uncultured Alcaligenaceae bacterium
TATCGAGCGGCCAAGATCATTGGCGGATTTCATCCCACTCATCAGGACGGTAATTTGCGGATTGATTACACGCAAGAAGCCGTTTGTGCAATGGTTAAGTATTTGAAAGTATTTTCAAAAGTTAACAACAAAGACTAAATCATCTTTTCTAATTGTTTGCAAGCCGGCTGAAAAGTCGGCTTGGGCAAAACTGGCATATCTAACATTAATATCCTAAAATTGAAGGTAATTTTATCCGACACCACCATGCTTCGGTGGAAGATTGGGGATTGTTTCAACTTTTCGGCTGCCAACGAAACTGATCACGCATGGAAAAGATAACCGAAACTTGGGTAACCACTCCGGGGCGACCCGTATCCATGAGGAGCCGAAATGCTTGTTTAGTCCATATTTATCCTACGGGGGCGGGCATGGGGACTCGCTATACCCTTGGCGATACTCCGTTAATCCTGGGCCGAGGCAGTGATTGCGACATCCGCATCAATGATTATTCCGTTTCCCGCCGCCATGCTCGAATCCAACCTGTGGCCGATGGCTTTATGGCCGTTGATTTGCAAAGCACCAATGGGACTTATGTCAATGACGTAACGGCATCGATGTATAAGCTCAAGGATGGAGATTATCTTCGCATCGGCAACTGTATCTACCGCTTTCTAATAGGCGGAAATGTGGAGGCAGAGTACCACGAGGAGATCTACCGGTTAACTATCATTGACGCCCTGACGGACATTCACAATAAACGCTATTTACTTGAATTTCTGGACCGCGAACTAGCCCGGTCAGCTCGCTATAAACGGCCCTTGTCGCTGGTCATGTTTGACCTGGATCACTTCAAAGCCATCAACGATGAACTGGGCCACTTGGGCGGTGATTTTACCTTACGGGAACTCACGGCCCGCTTGAAAAGCAGCATCCGCAAGGAAGAACTTTTTGCTCGCTATGGGGGAGAAGAGTTTGCCGTGGTTCTTCCCGAAACCACTCAAGATGGGGCCGTTTATCTGAGCGAGCGCATTCGGAAATTAGTAGAAACACAGCCGTTCACTTACGAAGACAAAACTTATCACATCACCATTAGCCTAGGGGTTACTACTACCACCGGAGAGGAAGGGTTAACCCCGAGTGATCTCATTCGCCGCGCGGATGAGAAGCTATTCCAAGCGAAAAATGAAGGACGAAACCGGGTGGTTAGCTGAAAGGTTCTATCTCAATCCGCTGAATTTTTGGCCAGTATTGTCTTGGGTGTCCAAGGTTGGCTCCTGAATTTGCAAAATTTCAAGGGACTCTCAATTCCTTAAATACCGGCGAATCCAGCTATAATCCCTTTGGATTAGTGTTTTAATGCTTGCAAGAGCAAATCCCGCACCGCTGTCATCGGAACTACTTCCCCGGGTGGTGGGCCATCGCCAATCAATAAAGGACGGTCTTCGAGGTTAGAGACCTGGAGACCATGGCTGCCTTTTACAAGATTTGGGTCTAGGGGAACCACATCAAATAACGTACGGAATCCCATTATCTTCTGCAGCAGACGTCGCATGGCTCGAAATTTCGGCATGGCCAATGCGGGATCGAAAAATAGCTCGCAGGGATCGTAGCCAGGTTTGGCGTGAATGTTAACAGTTCGTGCATAATCGGGGGCCATGCGATCATCCAGCCAAAAAGGATAGGCAAACCAGGCATCCGGTTCCGAGAGTATGACGAGATCTCCCGCTCGAGGATGGTTGAGTCCGATTTGGGCTCGCTCCTCTCCGGAATAGATTTGGCCGACACCTTTGATGGACGCCAACACAGATGTTACTGCGTTCAGGAATTGAGGATCATTCAGGTAGAGGTGAGCGATTTGATGATCGCAGACGGCGAAGGCTTTGCTAGTGAAGGTGTCCAGGATCTCCCCAAAAGGTCCCCGGCGAACGTGAAGGAGACCTTCGCGGCGCAATGCTCGATTGAGACAGACGGCATTGGTTACCGGCACGTGAGTGTATTCGTTGACGACCCAAACGCGGGCACCACAGTTCTCCGCTGCATCCAGTAAAGGCTCGCATGCTTTGTCAAGTTCTCCGACTAATTTTTGCCAATCACATGTATTGGGATCCTGCCTTTGCGGTTGATAATCCAAGTGAGGGAGATAGACGAGAGTGAGGTTTGGCTGATAATCCTGGATGATTTTGGCAGCGCAGCGGGCAATCCATTGGGTGCTCGGCAAGCCTGCCAGCGGACCCCAAAAAGTGTGAAAAGGGAACGGGCCAAGCTCACGTTTGAGTCGGTCGGTTAATCCTTCGGGTGTCCCGCTGACATCAAATATCTTGTTGCCGTCCGATCCATAATGCGGCTTTGGCGTGACGCTGAAATCTACCGCCGCTCCCTGATTAAACCACCAAAACAATTTGGCACACTGGAAATTGTCAATTTGCTTTCGAGCAGTCCGGTAAAGGGGTTCCGCTTGGATTTGCCGGTTGCATTGCAGCCAAAATCGGACTTCCCCGGTGTCTCGCCAGAACCAGCCATTGCCGACAATGCCGTGTTGGTGGGGCAACGCACCCGTCAGCATGGTTGCCTGAGCCGAGCAAGTAACGGCGGGAAGAATCTCTTCGAGAGGACGGGACCAATTGGATTCGGCTAGTTTCTGTAGCCGTGGGGCAAGAGGCAAGTGGCGGCGGGTTAAGCCGACGGTGTTAATAACGATTAGGGGCTGCATAATGGATAGTTTGGGTGTTGAATTCTGGATGATTCAATACATCTACGTGGCATGAATCCCAAAGAATTTCAAATTCAGTACACAACAATACACTACAGATTTTAAGCCGTACTTTTTCCCGCCGTGTTTCTTGGATAATGAAAATTCTGAGTATAAAAGTATTTAGATCTTGCCTGGCCCTTGCAATTTATCCCAACCATTGGCAAACTATTATTACCTATCTGTTTTTTCTGAATTTTCTTCATTTCCTGAGAGATGGAATCCTCCAACAGGATAACCTTATGATCATGTATGGACACTGCTGAATTAATGACAGTGGCAATTGCAAAGACTCGATATTCTATTGATATTCTTTCGGTGGCAGATTGGTGTGATTCGAACCAAGCTTTAAAAATGAAAAGGGTGCTTCTTCAAAAGCACCACGTTTCTTTCGGATGGCTTTTAAGAAAGGACTCCGAAAGATGAACGCGCCAATCTCTCCGCTTAAGAAATTCCTGGCCGGCGGCATTGCGGCGTTGGGAATTTGTTTTGCGGCCTGGGTTCTGATTACCAAGGGAATAAACCATGCCCCGCCACAAACCCCGTCCATCTGGTGGCAATTGGTCCCGGGTCTGGCGGCAGCCTTGGTTATTCTTGCTTGGGGCCTCCTTCTTTTTGGGCTTCAACAAAAACCATCCGGTTCCCAGATCGCATCTATGCAAAATTCCGAAGCCGCCAACGATTTTCATTTGCGGCGGTTGGTGGAAACCAATGATTTGGTTTTTTGGGAAGCGGATATTTGGACCTGGGAATTCCGCTATGTCGGTCCGCAAGCGGAAAAACTCCTGGGATATCCTCTCAAGGATTGGTACCGAAAAAACTTTTGGGCAGAAAAGATCTACGCTCCGGATCGCATCTCAGCCATCGAACGCTGCCGCCGGGCTTGTAGGCTGCGAAAATCAACAGAGATGGATTACCGCATGGTCCGCGCTGATGGTCAGATCATTTGGGTGCAGGACCTTATTACCATTCCGGATAACCACTCCAATGTTTTTCGCGGCTGTCTCATCAATATCACCGCTCGCAAAGAAGCCGAAGAGGCTCTTCGCCGCAGTGAAGAACGCTTTCGCCGCATCTTTGAATCCGGATTGATTGGAGTCGCACTTACTTCCCGGGAAAAGAAATTCCTTCAGGTCAACGATCATCTTTGCACCCTGCTGGGATATTCGCGGGAAGAATTGACGGAAAAAACCTGGGAAGACCTCACGCATCCGGATGATTTGAAAATCAGCAACGAATGTTTTCGTCAGGTAGTCTCGAGCGAAACCGACTCCTGTTCCTTTGACAAACGCTTCATCCATAAAAGCAAAAAGGTCATTTACACCAGCATTTCCGCCCGGTGTTTACGGCGAGAAGATGGTTCTATCGATTACTTTGTTGTGTTATTACAGGACATCAGTGAACGAAAACTGGCCGAGGAAGCCCTGCGGCATTCGGAAGAACGTTTTCGCAGCGTGGTCGAAGGATCGATTCAGGGCATCCTCATCCATCAAAACTGGGTTGTGCAGTATGCCAATCCCTCCTTGGCCAGAATGCTGGGCTTTGAGGAGCCGCAGGAAGTAATCGGTTTGGATTTGCATTCGATAGTAGCTCCGGAATATCAGCCGGAACTTAAAGATAGAACGAGGGCTTGTTTACAAGGAAAACGGATTGGAGTGCACTCGGGCTGGAAAGGGGTTCGCAAAGACGGCAAAGAAATCTGGATCTCCTCGAGTGCTTATTCCCTATCGTGGAACAATGGGATTGCTCTGGTAGGATTCTTGCTGGATATTACTGAACAAAAGAAAGCTCAGGATGCCCTGCGAGAAAGTGAAGCCCGCTTTCGGGATTTGTTCAACAACTCACCCGATGCCATTTTTGTCGAAAGTCTGGAGGGGGCCGTCCTGGATGCCAACCCGGCTGCTTGCCGCTTGCACAAAATGACCGCTGAAGAATTGATCGGCAAGAATGTTTTAGAACTGGTTCCCCCTTCCCGCAGAAATGAAATCGTTCTTAATGATTTCACCCACTTAAACGCCGGAGATTCTTACCTGGTGGAAGGGTTGAGTTTGGCCAGCGATGGCCGAGTCGTCCCGGTGGAAATTCGGGCAAATCTGTTCGAATACGCCGGAGACAAAGCATTACTTCTGCATGTGCGAGATATTTCCGAGCGAAAGGAATTAGAGGAAAAGATCCGCCAAGTGGAAAAAATGCAGGCTATCTCCCGGGTGGCTGCCAGTGCTGCCCATGACTTCAATAATATCCTCATTGCTATCAATGGTTATGCGGAAACCTTGTTGCATGTTCATGCACCCGGGGCTCCCGCCCGCCAAGATGTAGAGGAAATAATCCGGTCGGTGGATCGAGCTCAATCTTTGACCCGGCAGTTGCTGGTATTCCAAAACAAAGAAGACTCTATTCCAGAGGCGATTTCCCTGAATGCTTTGATTCAGGAGAAAAACAAGCTCTTGAAGACACTCATTCCAAAGAATATTGAACTGGTGCAAAACTTATGCGAACCGCAAACACAGATCCAAGCCGACCCGGCCGAAATTGAACGTGTGATCGTCAACTTGGTTTTGAATTCGGTCGCAGCCATTCCGGAAAATGGGACTTTGACTATCGCCACCGATGAGGTGTTCCTGGATGAGTCCTATGCCAGAATGCATGTCGATGTCAAACCGGGGCATTATTTCCGGTTAACCGTGGAGGATACCGGTCAAGGAATGACCGAGGAAGTTCGCCGGCGTGCTTTTGAACCTTTTTTCTCCACCAAAGGAGACCAGGGAACCGGCTTGGGATTATTCAATGTCTACTCCATTGTGAAAAAATGTTCCGGCCACATTGACCTCCAAACCGCCCCGGGCAGGGGAACCACCATACGCCTTTTCTTTCCCATTGCCTCCGCCGAAACCGATTCGCCCATGGTTTTCAATAACCATCATCAAAAGGACCAAAGAACTATTCTTATTGTGGATGATGAAGTTTTAATTCGCCCCGTTTATCGGCGGATGTTGGAAGGGGAAGGCTATCAGGTTTTGGAAGCTCCCGGTGGAACAGAAGCTTTAAAATTGAGCCGCACTCATTCCGGCAAGATTGACTTATTGCTGACGGACATCTTCATGCCCGGCATCAACGGCTGGGACCTTGCCAAGCAGCTTTTAGGTGAGCGACCAAAAATGCAGGTGCTTTATGTTTCCGGTTTTGTCGATTTGGATGAGTTGATCGAGCAAGGCAGCGTCAGTCAAGAATCCTTGTTGCAAAAACCATTCATGCCGGAAACCTTGCTTACCAAGGTGCGGAATCTGTTGGAGTAATCTTGTCCTCAAGTTGGTCTGTTAATTAGTCAGAATCCCAAGAATGCAGAACCAACAAGGATACCTCGGGACGACAATGGTAGCGGACAGGGTATTGCCCGGATACTCCTCGGCTGACATGGAGGATCGTCGGTTTCTCTTCAAAAGTGCCGCAGTCATACCAGCGGCTATAGCGGCTTGGGCAGTAGATTGATCCTATCCACGGAAAACGAATCTGCCCACCATGATTGTGTCCGGACAACATAAGGTTCATTTGGTTCTTCTTGGCCCAAGCGATGTTATCCGGAGTGTGGCTTAAACATAAGCGGAACGCATTTGGGGGGCAGTCGCTGACATCCGGAATTGGCTGAAACCAGGGTCCTTGGTGGCCAACCACAATCATCGGTTCCCCTCGGATTTCCATTTCTTTCCAAGTATTTTCCAAGAGTTGCATGTTTAGCCTGCGAAGCCGCCGCCGGACCAACTCCGGATCGTAATACCATTCGTGATTTCCTAGGATTGCAAAGGCGGCAATCTGCCAACGCAGCCGTCCCAAAATGGGGATTACCCAGCGGTGATGAATTTTGCTGTCGATGATGTCCCCCGTAAGGGCGAGAATGTCCGGGTTCCATTGGTAACAGCGATCCATTATTTGCTGGAAGAATATTTTGTGCGGAACGCCCCGGAAATGGAGATCCGTAAGGTGAAGAATGGTCAAGCCTTCCCAAGCCTTGGGCAGATTTGGAATCTGCAAGTGCTTCTCCGAGAATTCAACCTGGAAGACTTGGTTTCCGGGTAACAAGGCAAGCCGGCGATGTTTTCCGTGACCGATTGGTTTGAAACCCAGTTCCTCGGCGACATCGATTACTTCGCTGTGATTGCTTTGGAGAGCAGATGGTGCTTTGCGAAAGGAATAAACCAAGAGGGAGATTGGGGCAAATACAAATCCGATAATCCAACACAAAATTAGGTAGGCCCAGAGGAGTGTCCCACCGTAAAAGTAAGGCAATTCGGCAAAGCCCAATGCAAATCCCCAAAGTAGAAGTAAAGGTCCGCTCAATAAAGTAACGGTGTTGGTGCGGCGGATTATTTTCGAAAACCATTTGGGCCAGGGAAAACCGAGAAACCAGTTCAGCCCAATCACATTCATGGCCGTATGTCCCAGGCAAGCAGCCAGAAAAAGGACTACGGTCGAGGGGGTAACCCAATTCCAAAGAAATTCAAATTGGGAAAGCAATGGATTTTGGCCTCAAATTCCAAGTTGAGCGAATTGGTTACTGTGGTCAGATAAATAGCTTTCGCAAAGAATGGCAAGTAGGCAAAGGGCGAAATCAGGAAAATTCATCCTTGATTCAAACCGATTGTCGCCTTGACACCAATCCCCGCCCTGTGGGATCTTCTTTTTCCTATTTTGTTTTCCAAAGGGTTCCTCCAGGGAAGGAGAAATGGACTCCTCGCCGATTTACTTTTCGCTTGTCATCCCAGCCTACAATGAAGCTCAGGTCATTGAAAAGGCCGTTCTGGAAGCCGATGAGGCTCTCGGTTCGTTGGGTTATTCTTATGAAATCCTCATCGTTGATGATGGCAGCTCTGATGGTACGGCTGCTTTAGCTGAAAGAGCAGCAGAGACCAAGCCCCAGGTTAAGGTTTTACACCATCAAAAAAATATAGGCTATGGAGCTGCCTTGCGGACCGGTTTTTCTGCCGCTAAAGGAGAATTGCTTTCCTTTACTGATGCGGATTGCCAGTTTGATTTGCATGAATTGGGAAAAATGATCCCCCTGACGCAAAAAGCTGCCATTGTTGCCGGATATCGGATCAATCGCAGGGACAATTGGAGTCGGCGTTTCTTTTCCCGGGGATACAACCTTTTAGCTAGGGCTTTATTGGGGACTCAGGTCCGAGATTGTGATTGCGCTCTAAAGGTATTTCGTCGAGAAGCACTCCAGCGATTGTCGCCGGCCAGTAACGGATTCTTCATCAATACCGAGATGCTTACACGGGCCCGGCAACTGGAATTGCAAATCACTGAGGTCGGTGTCCATCATCGCCCACGTTTCAAAGGCCAAAGTAAAGTTACCTTCGCAGAAATACCCAAGACACTAAAGACGTTCTTGCCGTTTTGGTGGTCTCAAGTTTTATTTCCGAAGGTTAATTCCAAACCCTCAGATCACGAAACTACGAACCGTTCCACACTGATCTTTCAAACCCTTATTCTATTATTCTTTTCCGCTTTGTTGTTTTTTACGCGACTCAGTTGCCCTCTCTTAGAACCCGAAGAAGCTCGCTACGCCGAGATACCGCGACAAATGTTGGCAACCGGAAATTTTGCCGTGCCGGTAATTCATGGCGAAGTCTATCTACACAAACCGCCCCTAATGTATTGGCTGGTCATGGGAGCTTACCAGGTGTTCGGAGTCGATGATTGGGGGGCTCGCCTAGTTCCGGGAGTAATCGGTGTTTTGATTATTTGTTTGGTTTATTGGTGGGGGAGGAAGGTTGTCGGCAATACTGGAGCCTTTGTCGCCGGGCTAATTTTATGTTTGTCCGCTCGGTTTGTTTACCTTGCGCGGATGATTACGCTGGATAATCTCCTGTGCTTGTGCGTGTTGGCTTCCTTGTTGGCCGCTTTCCTGGCCCTCGCGAAAAATACCTTCCGTTGGCATTGGTTGATCACTTCAGCTGTAGCGTGTGGTTTGGGGATTCTTACCAAGGGGCCCGTGGGTGTAGCTTTAATTATTGTTCCCGTGCTGACTTTCCAGTTTCTGGACCAACGCGTTGAACAACCAAAGGCAAACCGATGGCTGGCATTTGGATTGATCACTTTTTTGGTAGCCGCTCCGTGGTATGTTTTTCTGGCATGTTACGACTGGCAAAGGTTAATAAACTTTTTCTGGTTCCACAATGTCCTGCGATTTCTCACGCCTTTTGACCACGCCAAGCCCTTTTGGTTTTTCTTGCCGGGATTAATGTTCGGTATGCTTCCTTGGTCGCTGCTATTGTTCCCCTTGTTCAGATTTCTTGCTCGAAAGGATGCAGGAGTCTCAGGCAAACGCGAAGCAGGGTTAGGTTTCGTTTTGATTTCGTTCCTTTGGTGTGTCTTCTTTTTCTCCTGTTCAGGATGCAAACGGTCCATCTATATTTTGTCGGCGATACCGCCGCTTGCTTTGGTCATGGGCGGATTTTTGAGTAAGGCGTTTCCCTGGAGGTCACTCTTCCAGTCAAAAATCTTTTCCGTGCCTGTTCCGGCCATTGGGGAACGCCTTGCCCGGCAAACAACGCTGGCGGTGTTGATTGTGTACCTGACTATTTCCTATGTAGCAGTCGAAGCGAACCTGTGGAGTGTTTCCGAAGCCCAACTAGCCGGGACTATGTTAATCGGGATCGCCCTGTTTGTTCTATTTCTGCTGCCGAAAATGTCGGGAACGGCCATTTGGACAAGTTGTTTCCTCGTGATGTTTACCCTGCAACTGGGAGCGATCCAACAGTTGTTGCCAAAATATAATCGCCGGTTTGCTCTTCGCGGCTTGGTCCGGCGGCAAGCGGACCTTGCCCGACAATCTCGAGTTCCGGTCATGTGTTATCCAAAACGATGGGATTCCGTTAGCTTTTACCTGCGCCGCCATGACGTGCGGGCTTTCAACGGCAATCAACTCCATCGGATGATTGAAGAACTAAAGGCGCAGCCAAAGGTCATGGTAGTTGTGAGAGCGGATCAATCCTTACAACAGTTCCTGGAGAAATTACCCAACCATTTGGAGTGGATTCCCAGCAGTCATCAGCGAAGAGGGGTTTGTCTAGGAATCATTCGCAACCGGAAAAAAGATAAGTAAGGTTCTGTTTTACCTCAAGGTGGATCATATCCCCCCGGATGCCAAGGATGGCATCGGCAGATGCGGCAGACACCTTACCAGACACCGTAAATCCCACC
>CAZPPD010000141.1:0-6968 GCA_964588185.1 uncultured Alcaligenaceae bacterium
TTTTCCTTGGTAGTAATCTTCCCCTTTCCTCCCGGCCGTTACGATAGAGGCATATACTACGTCCGGTCTCTGCGGGGAGACGCCCAAAGCGATCTTGCCCATGTCTGCTTTCGGGAGACCTTCGGTGAGTTCCCGCCAATTCTTTCCCCCATCGGTTGTCTTCCAAAAACCGGATTCCGGACCGCCGTTGATCAGTGCTGCGACAGTCCGGTGTCGCTGATGAGTAGCAGCATAGAGGACATTCGGATTGCGTGGATCAAAAACTACATCGGTAACGCCGGTCCATCTGCCTTTGGATAGGATTTGCTTCCAGGATATTCCGCCGTCGGTCGATTTATAGAGACCCCGCTCACCACCGGGAGACCACAGCGGTCCTTGAGCTGCCACATAAATTACCTTGGAGTTGCGGGGGTCAATGAGGATCTTTGAAATGTGCTCGGTCTTTCCCAAGCCCATATTCTGGAAGGTCTTGCCACCATTTAGACTGCGATAAACTCCATCCCCGTAGCCAACGTGCCGTCCGCCGACGTTCTCACCAGTGCCAACCCATATGGTGTGCCGGTCATTGGGATCGATGGCAAGACAACCGATGGAGTAAGACCCGTAGTCTTCAAAGATCGGGGTCCAAGTCGTTCCTGCATTGGTTGTCTTCCAAACATTGCCGGAACCGGCAGCCACATACCAGGTATTTAGCTGAACCGGATCCATGGCGATATCGGAAATCCTGCCGGACATAAACGCCGGTCCGATATTTCGCATCTTCAAGCCGCTGAAAGTCTCGGCAGACATTTTTTTCGACGGTTTTTTTTTATTTTCCTGAGCGTTTGTGAAAGAAACGAGGACCAAGAAAAGAACGAAAGAATAAACAATTCGTGCGTAGTAATTTGTCATGAGAATGCTCATCTGCAAAGGTGTTTGTCTGTGATGGATTGATTGCAAGGTGAAGCTATTATTGCTTAGAGGAGGGAGGTGAGCAAGCGAGAATAAAAATCCTAACCCGATGCAATTCACATCGGGTTAGTAGGGATTTCCATGGATTCAGCTTAGAAAATCAGGTCTACCACTTCCCAGCCACCATCTTCCATGGGGCGGTATTCCAATGTATCAACATGACCGGGGTTTTTCAGGCGGCTGGTTCCGTTTTCCTCGTTGTATTCACTTTCTTCCTGGAGGTCTTCGGGTTGTGATTCGGTTTTGCGTGGCGAATAGCGACGAAATCCCCGGTAAGGAACGCCATTCAAATAGGGGCAACCCGGGTGGTGATGATAATCCATCTCTTCCGGACAATGGCCGGTGTCTTCCGCCTCTTCCTCCAAATCTTCCGCTTCAGTTTCAGAGGAGGATTCACCAAGATATTTCCGGATGGCTTGTTCCAACTCCGGGCAGCATTTACGAGTCGGGCAAGTTTTGACTGGTTTGCCAACCACCGAGGAAATGACTTTTATCATTTGCACGCACCAGCAATCTTCGCATTCGCAACATTTTTCACAAGAAGTAAACAACTGCTGATCTTCCTTGGCATACGGCATGGAGCGGCGGCAGACCGGATGTCCGGTGCAATCTTCCTGTACTTCCACGCATTCAGGGAATTGGATCGGCTCAAAGACTTTGGCCACAACCTCCTCCAGGTCACATTCCTCGTTTACAGGGTGCCTCTCCGGGATTTCCACCTTCTCGATGTCCAAAGCCTTTTTGATAAAATTGGCCACGCGCGGAGGAATCTGATCGATCTTGGTGACCTTCACCGCACCGCAGGTTTTTCCTTCCGAACAAGGTTTGTCCACCGTGGAACCTGGACTGGCTTGATGGGACCGATGAGTGGGGTCTACCACAATCGAAACTCCCCGAATCGCCGAGATGGCAACATTGGTAATGACTTCCCCTTGGTCATTTCGGACTGCCCACACGGCCGAAACGACACCCAGTAAACTTAGGGCCATTCCGACCCAGATCCACTTCCTCATGATTTTCCCCTTCATTCCTGATTATCCAGCATGGTTTTGTATTCCCGTACAAAACACACTGAAAAAGAAAGGTCGGTAATTTCGTTCAACGATCAGTTAGAAATGCGCGAGGGTTATACCCAAGAGTGGGAAATCAATCTAGACCAGTTCCGATTTGTTTGCTCCACTCAAT
This sequence comes from uncultured Alcaligenaceae bacterium, assembly GCA_964588185.1. GTDB lineage: Bacteria > Planctomycetota > Planctomycetia > Gemmatales > Gemmataceae > CAZPPD01. The sequence continues at coordinate 2,137 of CAZPPD010000141.1, forward strand.
TTTGCAGCCAAGAAATGGGCTTAGAATGGATTAGCTTTCTCTGCATGGGAAAACCTGAGAAGGCCGGCTAACAAAGGAATTGAAATAGGATCTTGAAAATGTACCAGGAAAGGCTCGAGAATAGAGAGTGTAAGATTGCAGAATCAAAATAGGAGACTTAAATGAAGCGAATGAGCATAAAACAGACCGGTATTTGTTTTGCATTGGGTTTTGGGATTATTCCATTCCTAGTTTATGGGGTAGCTGGTTTTTCCCAAGACAAGATCAATGTGGGCGAGACGCAACATTTCCAAGGGAAAGTCGTCCCTCTTGATGATCTCCTCAAAAAAGTAGGATCGAATTTGGACAAGGAAGCTTCTCCTCATTGGATGGTGTTGGTAACCGAAGATGGCCATTATTATCCCATTATTCGGGACGAACTTTCCCAGATGTTCTTTAAGGATCCCAAGGTTCGCAATCGGCCCATGAAAATTACCGGGCGGCTTTTTGCGGACACGCATTTGCTTCAAGTTTTAAATGTCAACAGCGTGAAAGAGGGAAAGTTGCATGAAATTTATTATTGGTGCGGCATATGTGCCATCCGCCGCAATTCAGGGGGAATATGTGATTGTTGCGGGGATCCCATGCACTTGAAAGAAGTCCCATTAGCCGGAAATCGGTGATGATCTCTGGAAAAAGTCCCACAGAAGATCGTTGGCCTGCAATGTAGAGTTATTTTTTCCGCCAATACTCTCATTTAATTTCCCTCTTCCGCCCGGCCAATGGTGCCCGTGGTTTTCGATAAGGTAACTCTCCATTATGACGCCGGTTTCGGATTGGTATTTATAGATGGAATAACCTTCTTGCCGGATCCGTTCTCTTTTACTACACCCCAAAGCCTTTACCCAATCCTCCCAATTGTGTGGAAAAGAAGGCCTGTCGATCTCGCTTCCCCATGGCGATTGGATTTTTCCCCCATTCAGTGGAAGTAACGGATCTTCCGTTCCCATGATGAATAAGGTATTCACTGCCTCTTCTAATTTGGGCTCTGCAAATAAGCACGGACCGGCGACCGGAGCAATGGCAGCAATGCGGTGAGAAAATGATTCCGCTAAGAGGTAGGTGAAAGAAGCTCCATTGGAAAAGCCGGCAACAAATACCTGTTCCTTTTGCATGGGAAGCTTTTCTGGTAGTTCTTCAAGTAGTTGCTCGATGAAAATTAAGTCTAGATTTTCTTCTTTACGGTTATTCCACAAGGGTGGATTCTTCCAGAAATCAGCAATTTTCTTTGGTTCCGGAGGCAAGGCTTCCGGGATTGCCAGGAGAAATCCTGCTTCTTCTGCTTTTTCCTCCAAACGAGTCTCTTCAAGGGTCCATCGAGCAGTGGCACCTGCCCCGTGAAACATCAATACTAGTGGAAGGGGTATATTTTCCGAATAAAAAGTTGGTACGAAGATTAGGCACCGTCTTTTTGTGCCCCGAACCAAAATTGTGATTTTTTGTATACCGGTATTCATAAAAAACACGAAAAAAGAGAAAAACTTGGTTCAGGAAAAGAGATTGCCCCATTTTGGAATCCCTATAATACCGTATTGATTATGTTTGGAACTTAGGAGTTAATAGACAAATGGCCACCAACAACCCGAACTGGAAACGACGCCAATACATGGCCGCAGTAGTTCTGGGGACTGCCATCTCAGCCTTGGGTGCCCCCCCGGCTTTCGCGGAGCAAACAAAAGAACAGAATGCCGCGGTGGTTGCCGACATCAGCCGCTATTGCACGGCTTGCTGGCGAAATGCCCGGCTTCCGGCGGACTGCTGGGGCGATTGCACACAAGAAGTCCTAGCTCGGCTGATGCAAAATATCAAACCCGCGGACTGGCAACGGGTTTTCCGGTCTGAGGGTGCTGAGCGACAAGAATTTATCCGGGCAATCGTAGCGGTTAAGAAGCGCACTCAGCGCGGGTTAAAACGATCCGTGGCCATTCATGATGTGATTCCCGACATAAGCGACAAAAATTACCAGGCACGCCGGGAAGAACGCGCCGAGGTTGACCAAGCTGCCGAAGATGTCCTCAGTGAACGCCAACAAAAGATCATCCGGTTGAGCTTTGAAGGCTGGGCGGTCCAGGACATTGCCGACGAGTTGGGAATTGGTCCGGAGCGAGTCAGCGATGAGAAGTATAAGGCGATTCGGAAGCTTCGCGAGCACCTGCAGGTTGGGTAATAGTCCTAACCTCTAACCCATCAAAATTCTTAAAATCCTCCCTAATAAGACAGTGGAGGATTTTCGTTTATAAATGCAGATCCCTTCATCGGTTCCAATATTTTTTGCGTGAAAATCACCTCAAAGCATGCCAAACTATCCCTCGAGTAATCTCTTTCAAATATCACTCGACCGGAGTTTGGCATGTATAAATGGCAATCCTGGATTTTGGTTGGGCTGACCATCCTGGTGGGTTGGTCCTGCGGTTTCGAAGGCAAAGCCTTCGCTGGGCGGAAAAAGAAGCCCAATATCCTTTTCATATTGGTGGATGATCTGGGCTGGGCCGATTTGGGGTGTTACGGCAATCGCTTCAATGAAACACCTAATATCGACAAGCTCGCCCAGGAAGGTTTACGTTTCACGGATTTTTATGCTGCGGGAGCTGTTTGCTCGCCGACACGAGCCAGCATAATGTCCGGGCAATACCAAGCCCGTTTTGGCCTGACTGCGCATATTCCCGGTCACTGGCGGCCTTTCGAACGAGTCGCAGAACCGCCCTGCAATCTCAGTATGCCCTTGGAAATCATGACGATTGCTGAGGCTTTGAATGCTGCCGGATATACCACTGCTCACTTTGGAAAATGGCATTTGGGGCATAGTCCTCGTGAGCAGGGTTTTGACCAAGCCATTGTCACCGGTGGCAGGCATGAGTATCCAAGATTTCGGACGACACCGCGCATGAAAATCAAAAAGGGAACCAGGCTGGCCCAGTTCCTCACGGATCAAACTATCGAGTTCATGAAGAAGAGCAAAGACCGGCCCTTCTTCATTCACTTGTCCCATTATGCCGTTCATATCCCCTTGGATACGACGGCGGAGTTACAGAAGAAATACGAAAACAAAAAGAAGGTCAAAGGCTATCCCTGCAATCCGACTTACGCCGGGTTGCTTGAGGAGGTCGATCAAAGTGTAGGCCAGTTGATGGCGGCCTTGGATGAACTGGGACTTGCGGACGATACCGTTGTTGTTTTTACTTCAGACAATGGCGGCTTGATTTCACGATACAACGGCGGCGAAATTTGCACTTCCAATTTGCCCCTGCGGAGCGAGAAAGGTTCACTCTACGAAGGCGGCGTTCGCGTACCGCTGATTATCCGCTGGCCGCAGCATGTGCCGCAGAATTCGACTTCTTCTGAGCCAACGATCTCCATTGATTTTTACCCGACCTTTCTGGAATTAGGTGGGGTGAAGAACTTTCAGAAACAAGTTTTAGACGGCAAATCCCTGGTCCCAATAATGAGCAATCCCAAAGACCAGCTAAAGCGGGAAGCCCTTTTCTGGCATTATCCTCACTATCACCACAGCCGCCCGGCAAGTGCAATTCGCCTGCGGGATTGGAGAGCCATTGAGTTTTTTGACACCGGGAAAATCGAGTTGTACAACCTAAAGAAAGATATTGGTGAGAAGAATAACCTCGCTGATAAAATGCCGGAAAAAGTGGCGGAGATGCGAGAAAGGCTGCAGCAATGGCGCAGCGAAGTATGCGCCCAAATGCCCCAGCGGAACCCCGCTTTTAATCCTAAGCGATCTCATGAATGGTGGAGCCGCAGAACCATAACTCCCATTCCGTCCCGGTCACCAAAGAAGAAGAATAACTAAAATACCCTAAATAACTTTCATCCAGGAGTGTCCATGAAAACCGTTAGCCTGATCAGTCTAGTTCTGCTTTCTTCATTGGGAATCTGCTTCATGGTCAAAAGCAAGCCCTTTCGACCGAACTATGACGAATCCAAAGTCCCGGATTATAAGTTGCCTGATCCGTTGGTCACATCGGACGGAAAGAAAGTCAAGGATGCTGATACCTGGTTCAAGAAACGGCGGCCGGAAATCCTCGAGCTTTTTCAGACCCATGTGTATGGCCGCAGTCCGGGCCGGCCGAAATTCATGTCCTTCGAAGTTACCTCCATCGACCGCAAAGCACTGGGCGGAAAGGCCGTCCGCAAGGAAGTGACCATCTATTTCACCAAGAACAAAAAAGGCCCGAAGATAAATGTGCTGATCTACCTCCCCGCCAAGGCAAAAAAGCCCGCCCCGGTTTTCTTGACCTTGAATTTCCGCGGCAACCAATCCATCCATGAGGATCCCGGGATAACCATTACCAAATCTTGGGTGCCGAACGATCCGAAAAACGGTCTGGTTGATCACCAAGCCACGGAAAAATCCCGGGGCATTCGTTCCAGCCGTTGGTCGGTGGAAGAGATCCTCGCACGAGGTTATGGACTGGTTACCGTTTACTATGGAGACATTGACCCCGACTTTGACGACGGTTTTAAGAACGGCATTCATTCCCTTTTCAATAAGGACAGCAAACCGGGACCCGATGAAAGGGGAAGCATAGCGGCTAGGGCTTGGTGGTTGAGTCGAGTGATGGATTACTTGGAAGAGGATCCCGACATTGATCACACCAATGTAATCGTGATGGGACATTCGCGGCTGGGAAAAACGGCTCTTTGGGCCGGAGCATCCGACCAGCGATTTGCCATGGTGGTTTCCAATAACTCCGGTTGTGGGGGGGCTGCCCTGAGCCGGCGTCGCTTTGGCGAAACCGTCGGCGGATTAACCAGTAGGTTACCCCTTTGGTAATCGG
>CAZPPD010000141.1:6978-9926 GCA_964588185.1 uncultured Alcaligenaceae bacterium
GGCGTTTCCGCATTGGTTCTGCGACAATTTCCAGAAATACAACCAAAAGGAAGATGAGCTGCCGGTAGACCAGCATATGCTGATTGCCCTCATTGCCCCAAGGCCGGTGTATGTTGCCAGCGCGGTCAAAGACCGTTGGGCCGATCCGCGGGGAGAATTTTTATCGGTCCTTAATGCAGATCCGGTCTATAAATTACTGGGTAAGAAGGGGCTGGGAACAACTAAATTGCCTGAGCCCAATCAACCGGTCATGGGATCTACCGCCTACCATATTCGCACGGGGGGCCATGATGTCACCCCCTACGATTGGCAACGCTACATGGATTTCGCCGATATGCATTTGAAGAGGAAATAACTTGCGTTTCTTGCTATCTAACGACGATGGAATCGATGCCCCCGGCTTGACCGCGCTGCGAAAAGCAGTGGAAAAGCTGGGGGATTGCACCTTGATCGCTCCCCATGAAGAGTAGTCGGGCTGCAGCAACCAAGACAGCACGCACCGGGAAATTCGCGTTCATCGACGAGATGAGGACGCTTTTGCGGTGGAAGGAACTCCCGCCGATTGTGTCCGGCTTGGATTATTTTCCTTGCACCCGGAAACGGATTGGGTGCTGGCCGGAATCAATAATGGTGGTAATCTAGGGGTCGATTTTCACCATTCGGGGACGGTCTCTGCCGTCCGCGAAGCGGTCATCAATGGCAAACCCGGCATTGCCGTATCCCATTTTCATCACCGGGGAGTTTTGCTGGATTGGGAACGAGCAAGTTCGTTGGTTGCACCAATTATCCGGCAAATCTTATCTCTTCCCGTGAAAAAAGGAATTATGTGGAATATCAATCTTCCCAATCTGGACCCGAAATCCTCGGACCCGGAAGTTGTTCATTGCCCATTGGATACCAACCCCTTGCCTTTGGAGTTCTTTAATGATGGCAATTTTTTCCGCTACAACGGCAACTATTGGGGAAGAAAACGAGATCCCGGGTCCGATGTGGATGTTTGTTTCGGCGGGAAAATCTCGGTTACTTGTGTAAATCTATTCTCCATTTCCATTGGGTGCGACTGAGATGGAATTCCTGCACCGCTCATCGAACGATCCAAAACGTGCGCAGCAACTCGGACCTTACTTGATTGAATCGTTGATCCATCCTGCGGAAGAAGGAGTGGGCACCGTCTACCGGGTTCGCATTGAGCCACAAAATCGGACCAGCACCAGCTATCACAAAATTGCTGAGGAATATTACTATGTCCTTGCCGGAAGTGGAATCGCTGTCATCGAGGGACAGGAGTATTTGTTATCAACCGGCGACTTTCTGAGGCTTCCGCCCGGAACAAAACACGCCTTTGTAACCAAAAGTGAACCATTGGAATTGTTGGATATCCATACCCCCGGTTGTCGGCCCGACCGCGACACTTACTTTGTGGATGAGACGCCTGACGGATTTCAGCCGCCAAATTAGAGGATTTCATGGGTGATTTATTATAGCCCTTCGCTCTTTGAAAACCTTGACCGAAAGCATGTATGTGAGAACTTCTTTTTTACCCATAAACCCATGCCTTCTGAATTCTGTTACGAATAGGAATATCAATGCTTTTCTGGTTCGTTGACAATGCCTCTTGGTTTATGATTGTCCCCGGCTTCATCGCCGTGGGGTTACTAATCGTCTGGTGGAACCGGCACAAGAAAGAAGAGCTAATCGGGGCAGGGGTTTGCGTGGCCCTTATCTTCATTACGTGGTTGGTAACAATTTTTGTGGTTACCGACCGGGAACAAATATTGAACAACCTCCAGGAAATGGCAGATGCAGTAGGTGAGAATCAGCCCAAGAGGATCCTGCAGCATCTATCAAAGGATTTCCATTTTCAGTTCAAAAACATCTCCAAAGAAAAGTCCGAGAAACAGCTCCGGAGCTTGATTGAAGGTTACCAGATCCAAGAAGTATTCCTTTTCGAAGTGGATATCAAATTCCTATCCCGGTCGAAGAAGAAAGCAATCGTTCTTTTTCGGTTCCGCGTAACTTCGGATCGATTGGAAGCCCCGTATTTTAACCAGGCCCAAGGGATTTTCGTTCTGGAAGGTGAGCGATGGCGGTTAAAAACGTTGGATATTCCGCCTCCCCCTCGGGAAAGATATGAATGAAACCAAAACATCTGCAAAATCCCGTGGGACGAAATGAGTAATGGGATTTTACTTGTGTAGTCCCGGTTTCCCGCCTATCCTACACCTCAATGATGACTTAAGGAACACACCACAATCAACTCTTCAGAAACAAGAGAATACAATGAAAAAATTTGCTTCGCTTTTTACTGGCCTTTTCATATGCGGATTGTTGCTTTCCCCCACCCCTAGGGTTCAAGGCGCCGACGACGGGACGGTCAAGGTCTTCATCCTCGCCGGTCAATCCAATATGGAAGGGAAAGCCAAAAACCAACTCCTTAATCATCAGGCGACCGATCCCAAGACCAAAAAATACTTTGCCCATCTCCGCAAGGATGGCAAGTGGATCGTTCGGGATGATGTGTTCATCAAATACCTCAACCGCCATGGCGGATTGACCATCGGCTATGGATCCCCCGGACGAACCGGCGTAGCCTTGGAATTCGGAACGGTGGTCGGAGAATGCTTCGACGAACCGGTCCTCCTGATTAAAACTGCATGGGGAGGACATTCGTTATACCGAAACTTCCGCCCCCCTTCCGCCGGACTACCCAGCGAGGAGAAACAGAAAACGCAACTCGAGCAGGCCATAAAACGAACCAAAAATCGAAACAAAAAGAACAAGCGCAAAGCCCCCTTGCCGACCATGAAGGACATCAAGGAGGCATACGGAAAATCCTATCGTATGATGATGACTGAGATAGAAGAGACATTAAACACCTATGAGAAATTGTTCCAAGCCCTCAAAGGTAAGAAATTGGAAATAGCCGGCTTCGTTTGGTTCCAAGGATT
>CAZPPD010000142.1:0-544 GCA_964588185.1 uncultured Alcaligenaceae bacterium
GAAATCTATATTAATCACCGGTCTTGTTGCCGGGAGAAAGAAAATTCGGGGGGAGGATAAGACAGGCGATGTGTAGAATGTCGACATCATTGATCAATCGGATGTTGAATATCTCAAGTACATGATCAAGCGAACGGTTCCCACTGCCAACGTGGACCCCATTCCTTCTGCCAATAATGTCTTTATCCTCACCGGAACCGTGGCCAAAGCGGAAGATATTCCCATTATCCTGGCCACCGCTCAAAGTATTGTGGGACCGGGTGTCGTCAACGGCATGCGAGTTGGTGGAGTGATGCAAGTTCAACTGGACGTTGTCATCGCTCAGGTTTCCCGAAACGAAATGCGAAACATGGCTTTTAGCTTTGAAAATACCGGAAGGGGTTGGTTTTTGGCCAGTGCCTTGAACCCGATCAGTGCGGCTGCCGGTGCTAATGCTTTGGCCGTGAATGCGGCGACCGCCAACCTGTCTGGCTCCTCGAACCTCCTTTTTGGCGGCGTGGACACCGGCTATGGGTTCTTCGGATTCTTGCAAGCGCTCCGCAGT
>CAZPPD010000142.1:554-9905 GCA_964588185.1 uncultured Alcaligenaceae bacterium
CTGGCAAAGTTCTTAGCGGAACCGCGCCTGGTAACCCTCAGTGGTAAGCCCGCAAACTTCCTCTCCGGTGGCCGTCTGGCCGTTCCCGAGCCTTCCGGTCTTGGAACCAACGCCGTCCGCTTCGAAGAGTTTGGAACCGAGTTGAGCTTCCTTCCCATTGTCAAAGGCAATGGCAAAATTTACCTGGAAGTTTCTCCCAGTGTGAACGCAGTGAATCAGGCCCTGGGTACTTCCATTGGCGGAACGGCAGTTCCCGGTTTCAATACCCAGCGATTGTTTGCCTCAGTGGAACTTGAGGCAGGACAGACTTTTGTAATCGGTGGTTTGATCCAGAATACAGTCAATGGAGCAACCACGAAGGTTCCGGTCTTGGGAGATATTCCGTTCTTGAACACGTTGTTCACAATCAAGAACTTTACCCAAGAAGAAACCGAATTGTTGATCTTGGTTACCCCTCATTTGGTGGATGCCGTGACCTGTAATCAGTTGCCGAAACATCTTCCTGGTCAAGAAACCCGCATCCCCGATGATTTTGAGCTATTCTTGGAAGGGATACTGGAAGCTCCCCGGGGACAACGCCAAGTTTTCCACGGAATGCATTATGTGCCTGCTTACAAAAATGGTCAAACAGGCGACATGTTTCCTTGCCATGGTGGCGCTTGTGGGTATCACGGATGTGTGAATGGGGGCACTTGTGCCGGTGGGAACTGCGGAGCATCAGGTTGTTCCAGCTGTGGCCGATCCGTAGTTAGCAATCGAGCGGTGCCAACTCCTCAGCCTCAGCCGCAGACCTTGCCCGCGGCCGCCGGCACCAGCCCAACTATTACGCCCACCCACTATATGGAAAGTCAAAACCTGCCGGGCTATCCCCGAACGGTTGATAATCCCGAATCCGGTGGAATTCAATCGCAAGGTTCCCCGGTACTGATGGATGCACCAGTTAGTGGTGGTGTCAATTAAGGAATCGTTGCGGCCGGCGACTGCCACACCGGTAGTCGCCGGATCCAAAACGATCGGTTTACGGCGGTCCTCCTATGGATGAGCCGTAGTTTATGGTCCTCTTTTACAACCTCGGTGGTGGCTCATGGTGGATGTACAACGTGTTGCAATAGTGGATCCCAGCGACGCAACTCGAGAGCCGCTTCGGAACCTCTTGCTTGGAATCGAGTCGGTTTGGTTGGAAGCGGAATGCTCTCGCTATGAATTTTTTATCGATGTTGCTCGCCAATCCAGTCCGGACCTGGTGGTCGTATCCTTGGATGCGGATCATAACAAGGCGATGCAACTCATCAGTCAACTTACGATAGAAAGCCCGAACCTACCTATCCTGGCGGTAAGTTCCCAAGGAGACGGGCAATCGATTTTGCAAGCCTTGCGGAGTGGTGCCAAAGAGTTCTTAACCGCCCCGGTGGTGATGGAAGAACTCCTGGAAGCTCTGAAAAGATTAAAACATTCGGCCGGTGCAACGGACCCGCAACAACCCGACAGAACCATGACTCCCTCGAGTGTTATCTCCATCATAGGTTCTCGTGGAGGAGTAGGATGCACCAGCCTGGCGGTGAATATCGGCTGCAATCTGGCTCAGGAGCCGGAAAGTAATGTGGCTTTAGTAGACCTCGACTTGGCCTTAGGAGATGCGGATGTCGCTCTGGACCTGATCCCCGACTACACCTTAGCAGATGTCGCTCTTAATATCGACCGGCTGGATATGACCTTCTTACGCCGCTCCTTGTGTAAACATCCTTCCGGATTGTCTCTGCTGCCTCACCCGGTGCAGATGGAAGATATTGGGTTGATACATGAGGACCATTTGCAACGAGTAATCGGTTTGCTCCGGGCCAGCTATGACAAACTTATCTTTGATTTAAGTAAACGCTTTACTCCGGAAGATATGGCTGCTATGCGAATGTCGGATTATATCCTGCTGGTTGCTCAACTGGATCTTACCAGCATCCGAAACATTGTCCGCATGGTTCACACGTTCGGTGGAGAAGACGAACTGCGGGAAAAAACACGGATTATTATTAATCGAGTCGGGTCGGATGAGTGTGAAATTACCCTTAAGAAAGCAGAAGAAACTTTAGGGCAGCCGATCTTCTGGCAAGTACCCAATGATTTCAAAGCGATGTCCGGGGCTCGAAATGCCGGGGTTCCTCTTCTGGAACATGCTCCCCGGTGCAAGTTGCAACAAAGCTTACTTGGCCTTTCTCATGCCTTGGTAGGCAAAGACTCCAACGGAAGTGCCCGGAAAAAGGAAAAGAAAGGATTTTTCTCCTTCGGTTAACAAGGACAATCGAATACTTCATTCAACCTGAGTGGGAACAGAATAACCTCAGCTTTTTTTGACCAGCACCTTGAACAGAGAGGAATACACTCATGTCCCGTTTGCAACGTGGCTTAAGCAGCTTGGGTTCGGGCTCGAAGGGTAGTCGTAGCAGTGGTGGAAGTAGTAGCCGTATGAGCGGTATGTCGATGACAGGCGGGGGGTCGCAATCCAGTAAAAGCTTTGAAGACCTCAAGCGGATTATTCATGGCAAACTGGTAGATAAGCTGGACCTTTCCCGGGTAACGGACCTGGCAAGTGACACACTGCGGCGAGAAATCCGCTTGGTCGTGGAGCGGTTGTGCGATACGGAAAATCCGTTGCTCAACCGGATGGAACGAGAACGGCTGATTGATGAGGTTCTGGACGAAACCTTCGGTTTTGGACCTTTGGAAATGCTGCTGAAGGATCCAACCATCAGCGATATTTTGGTAAACGGCCCCTATAAGGTTTATGTCGAACGTCGAGGCAAGCTGGAAAAGTCCGATGTCAAATTCCGGGACAATGACCACCTGTTGCAGATCATCGACCGGATCGTGTCCAAGGTGGGCCGGCGTGTGGACGAAACCTCGCCGATGGTGGATGCACGCCTTCCGGATGGCTCTCGTGTAAACGCAATTATTCCACCGCTGGCATTGGATGGACCTTCACTAAGTATTCGTAGATTTGGTTCGAATCCGCTGAAGTTGGAAGACCTGCTGAATTTCAAGGCTTTTACTCCGGAAATCGCGATGTTGCTGGAGGCCTGCATCAAAGCTCGAATGAACATTGTCATCAGCGGTGGTACCGGTTGCGGTAAAACCACTTTGTTGAACACGCTGTCGAGCTTTATTCCTCACGAAGATCGGATTGTTACGATAGAAGACGCTGCGGAATTGCAGCTCCAGCAGGACCACATTGTCCGCCTGGAAACACGGCCGCCGAATATTGAGGGCAAAGGAGCGGTAAATACACGCGATCTGGTGAAAAACGCTCTGCGTATGCGTCCGGAACGAATCATCATTGGGGAATGCCGTGGAGCAGAATCGTTAGACATGCTTCAGGCTATGTATTCCGGTCACTCGGGGTCGATGACAACGCTGCACGCCAACAGTCCCCGGGATGCCCAAGCTCGCTTGGAAACAATGATCATGATGGCGGGAATGGAATTACCCATCAAAGCGATGCGGCAACAGATTTCTTCGGCTGTCGACCTGATAATTCAGGCGAACCGTTTGCAAGGAGGTCCTCGTAAAGTAACCAGCATTACTGAGGTCCTCAACATGGAACAAGAGATGATCATCATGCAGGACGTTTTCCGGTTTAAGCAACTTGGTATTGATCAAAATGGCCGGGCGTATGGTCAGTTTGAAGCGACAGGAGTTCGGCCAACCTTTGTCACCCGATTGGAAGCAGCAGGAATCAAACTCCCATCCAACTTGTTCCAGGAGCGAGTCCTGTTGCGAGATTAAAAAGATAATTCGTAGGCAGCCAGGAGGTCTGTCTCCATCGCAGTCAGGGAGGGCATTTACCGAGAATTGTTCAGGCGGTTTGGCGGTCTTGTGCCAAACAAATACGAACAGCACCTACGAGTAAAGGATCCCCTGAAATGACACCCCTGATAATCGCTGGATTGGCTTTTTTAGCCGTAACCGCCTTGGTGGGAACAATTGCCTTTGTTTTCTCCGAGGGCGGCAATGCCAAGGTATCGGATCGCCTCGATGCCTTGACAGGAAAGAAAGCAAAAATTGATGAGTCCGCGAACATCCTCAAAAAGAAAGCTTTAGAAACGGATAAAAAGTCTTTGCTTGAGATGTTCACCCCCAGATTGCCGAGTATAGAAAAGTTCTTTCAGCAAGCCGACTGCCATATAGCGCCAAGTACCCTGTTTGGCGTAGGATTGGGCTTGGCAATTATCGGGGGATCAGCGAGCTGGATGCTCACCCAAAAATGGTATCTGGCACCGATTATCGGCCTGCTGATGTTCTTCATCCCGATAGGATGGTTGTGGAATAAGAGACGAGTGCGTTTGAAAAAGTTTGCCGGTCAACTATCCGATGCTTTGGAACTTATTGCTCGTGCTTTACGGGCAGGTCACAGCTTGGCAGCGGGGATGCACGTTGTGGCAGAGGAGATGCCGGCCCCAATTGCAGATGAGTTTAACCGCGTGTACGAAGAACAAAACCTAGGAATCCCAATTGAAGATGCTTTGCGGGCCTTGTGTGAACGGGTTCCCAACCTCGACCTGCGGTTCTTCGTTACCTCCGTGTTGGTACAGCGCCAGACCGGTGGGGACCTGGCGGAGATTTTAGACAAGATCGGCTATGTTATTCGCGAGCGCTACCGCATTTTGGGCCAGGTAAAAGCTCTAACTGCAGAAGGCCGCCTCAGTGGTATGATCCTCATTGCGTTGCCTTTTGGCTTGTTCATCACCATGCTCCACATTAAGCCCGACTATGTGGAACAACTGTGGACGCATCCCCTGGGGATCAAGATGAGTGTAGGTGCCATCATCGCCCAAATTTTAGGCGCAATTGTGATCAAGAAAATCGTGGACATCAAAGTTTAAACGGACTTGTTTTCCAGAACCTGAATCCAAGTAATTCAGCAAACTTAAGACACCCTTTGAGGATGCACCGATGGTTGAACTACAAGCGATTATTCCGTTGCTGGTTTTTCTGGCAATTGTAATTGGTATTTGGACCGTACTTTCGGCTATCTCCAACCGCAACAGCCGGGCATTGGAGCGATTGGCACGCCTGAGCCGGCCGCCTTCGCTAGCCGAAATTGAAGATGCCAAACTCGGCAACAACGAAAAGTATCAAGGTTTCGTCGATACGGCAAAGGCTTTGTCTTCCCCATTAATGCCGAAGACGGAGTTAGAACAATCGGAGTTAAAAACCAGGTTGGCCAATGCCGGTTTTCGCAGTGATGCAGCTTCCATGGTCTACTCCGGGATTCGTTTTGGTTCGTTGTTGTTTTTCCTGATTCTCTCCGTGGTTATCTTTTTGCCCGGACGGCCTTTAGGATGGCAATCATTGAAATGGGTAGTGATATTTACCGGAATCGGATTTTATCTGCCAAGTATTGTCCTTTGGTGGATCCGCAAGAAACGCCAAGAAGCCATCTTCCTGACTTTGCCCGATGCTCTGGACCTGTTGGTGGTGTGTGTCGAAAGCGGCTTGGGGTTGGATGCCGGCATGCGGCGGGTATGCGAGGAGATGGGAGATCACGCCAAGGTGATCTGTGAGGAGCTGTCGTTGGCGAATGTGCAGTTGCAAATGGGCCGGCCGCGGCGGGAAGTGCTCCACGACCTCGGCGTAAGGACCGGTGTGGACGATGTTCGCTCGTTGTCTGCTATTTTGATCCAAGCAGACCGATTTGGTTCGAGTATTGCTCAGGCTTTGCGTGTGCAGTCCGACTCCATGCGGACTCGCCGCAAGCAGATTGCGGAAGAGAAAGCCGCCAAAACCGCTGTGCAGTTACTCTTCCCGCTCATTTTGTTCATCTTCCCGGGGATCTTTGTGGTTCTCGTGGGACCGGCGGCCATCAACATTGCAGAGACTTTGTTGAAATAGCGACATTCTTTTGATTGGATATGGGGCGGAGGTCTTTTTGCTCTCCGCACCTTTATCCCTAAGTGAGGAGAACGGTGATGAAAGGATTCATCAAAAAGTCCTTTGCCGCCCTATACATGGTCGGCAGTATCGCTCTGATGAGCGGATGTCAAACCACTTTTCAAGACGCCTATTATAACCTAGTTGATCCTTGCTGGCCCCAGCGCTACGGTGCTGTGGCTGCCCGCAATGTCAACGAGGCATTTTCCGCCCAAATCAACAACGGCCACGTTTTGGATCAAACGATCTGGAACTATCACTTCGAAAAAGGCGAGGCCAATCTTACTCCGGGTGGTATTCAGCACTTAAAATATCTTGCTCGCCGACGTCCTCAACCGGACTGCAAGATTTACCTGCAAACTGCTCATGACATTGAATACAACAACAAAGAACCGGAGAAATTCATTGCGGATCGTGCAGAACTCGACAATCTGCGCACTCAAGCTATATTGGCCTTCTTGCAAGCGGAAACTGCCAATCGCCCACTTCCGTTTGACGTAACGGTACATGATCCTTCCGAGGTAGGTATGAGTGCGGTTCCTGCTCAAACCATCATCAACGACAACTACAGCAACTACCAAGGCGTTCTGTCGCTCGGTGGCTTAGGTGGCGGTATCGGCGTCGGCGGAGCCGGTGGCGGCGGAGCCGGTGGCGGCGGAGCTAACCGTTAAGCTTCACCCGACTATCAAAAAAACAAGCCCACTGGGATCCGGTGGGCTTTGTTTTTGTCCTCTTTCACTTTTTGATCACTAAAGCCTTTGGTTTCTCAACAAAACCCGCAGGTCTTTGGTTCCTTCCGGCGATTCCAAGATCACCGATGTCAATCCTTGCTCTCCGTGCCAAGCGAAGTAAATCCTGAACTACCTTTGGATGTCGTTTCAGGAGATTTGTCTTCTCCTGAAGGTCTTCCACTAAATCATAAAGTTTAGCTGGGCGGGATGCCGCTTGTTTCCCTCGGTGTTTTTTCTTGTCAAGTGGCA
Source organism: uncultured Alcaligenaceae bacterium (assembly GCA_964588185.1). Lineage (GTDB taxonomy): Bacteria > Planctomycetota > Planctomycetia > Gemmatales > Gemmataceae > CAZPPD01. The sequence goes on from CAZPPD010000142.1 coordinate 7,454, forward strand.
GATAGAGTTTCCATCTACCTGACCGGACAGCCTGTAGCTGCTCTCCGTAATAATAGTAGAAAGCTTGATTGGGGGATTTAGCTCCCTCCTCTCCAGCCATCAGGTCTTCTATCTCATACCCATCGATCTTGCGGTCTTTCGGTGGAGAAATTCCTGCGAGGGTGGCAAAAGTAGGCAGCAAATCTAAAGTGCTGCATAATTCTTTTTCAGTCGTGCCCGATGGAATTCTTCCCGGCCAACGCATGATGCAGGGAACACGCATGCCTCCCTCCGTGGCCGTGTATCCCCAACCAGATAGCGGAAGATTACTCCCCTGAGGGGGATTCCTACGAGGTGCTCCATTATCCGAGGTCCAGATCACCAATGTCTTCTTATCTAGATTCATTGTGTTCAAAGCAGCTAGGATTTGACCGGTGGACCAGTCGATTTCCTCCACCGAATCCCCATAAGGTCCATTGGCAGATTTGCCGCGAAACCTTTTTCCTGCAAATGGTTGCCGAGTACTACCCGGCATGGCATGAGATAAGAAGACAAAGAATGGCTTCCTCCGATTCTGTTTGATAAACCGAATGGTTTCCTCGGTGTAGCGCCGAGTTAGCTGATTGCGATCAACGGGTGCCTCAATGACTGCCTCATTCCGAAGGAGAGGAAGAGGCGGCCAGGGTTTTCCTTGTCGTTGCGTCATGTCATCGCTGTAAGGAATCCCAAAGTAATAATCAAATCCCTGGTGAGTCGGCAAGAAGGGAACTTGGTCACCTAGATGCCATTTTCCGATGAGAGCTGTGGCGTAACCTTGTTGGCGAAGGATTTCGGCAACAGTGATCTCATCAGGATGAAGACCTTTGGATGACACTGGACGCAGAACTAATCCGCCATGTTCATCAACATGCATGTTGGCTCGCCGCGGATAACAGCCGGTCATGATACTGGCCCGGGAAGGAGTACAGACTCCACTGGTCACATAAAAGGAGGTAAATCGCCGGCCTTCGCGCGCCATACGATCAATATTTGGAGTTCTGTGCTTCTTTGACCCAAAGCAACCAACATCTCCATAACCGAGGTTGTCGCAAACAATCAGTATGATGTTGGGAGATTTCCCGGCACTTTCAGAACCTGCCATCGCAAACGCCGATGAACCACCGAGGGAGATAACTGTAGCGACAACGGAAAGGAGATTCCGGGAATAATTTGCAAACATAAAGATGCTTTTCACACTCCCCGCCTCAAGGATTAATATTTATTTCTGCAAAGGCACAATAGGGACTTCCCAACCTGCCAAGTCCTGAGGCCGTAAATTAGCCCGCCGACGCCCACGTCCCCTTCGCCAAGTGGCATTATACTCACCAACAAAGCTTACGTTCGCATCGCTCTTGATTTCATCCTCCAAGCCCACCGCCCAGAAACAAGCATTGATCAGCATCCGCCGGTAGCCTTCATTTTCAATGTCATTAGACGCTCCATACGTGGAGGTAAATACGCGGCCTGATTTTCCCGATTTACCTTCATAACTACGTGTCCAAGCAGCCGGAACCGGTTTGCGCTTGGGATCCGGTTTGGAGTCCGGTTCCATTCCTAACAAGGGTTGGGCCATAGCCAGAACCTCACTTGGCTGCAAGGGATTGGCGAAGTATCCACCGCACTGCACCCACATCTTTTTTACGCCACGTAATATCGGGTGGTCTTTCTTGGAGGGAACGATGTCGAGACGAGTACTCTGTCGATGATTGCCGCCATAGTGACCGGCCCATTTCTCACCCAGAACCTGCCTACCGAATCCACCCCGATAGTCCTTGCCGCCAAAGCCATTCGTGTACTTGGCGAAGGGACTATTTTTGGGAATCCGGAAAGCATGAGTTGCGGTACGCAATCCGACAATCGGTCCGCCTCTCTCCAGGTAATTGGCGAAGTGTTTCATCTGGTCTTCCGGCCAATTCTGGAAACGGGTGAAGATCACCATCAGATCCGCCGATTCGAGTGCTTCCAGACCGGGCACATTGGAATGTCCCGGTCGAATCACACCTTTTTCATCCACTCCAAAAAGCACGGTACATTTAAAGCCGTGATGCTTGGCAAGAATCCGCGCTAGTGCCGGCAAGGTTTCTTCTGAGCGATACTCGTGATCGCTGGCAATGAAAACAATATGTTTGCCTTTACCGGGTCCGCTCTCCCCTTTGTAGACCAATGGATTTGAAGTTGAGGTGTTTGCCGAAATCAAAATTACCAGTGATGCAAGAAAGCAACAGATATTCACTCGCACAGGAACCTCTCTTGATAATAGGACATCTTTACTTCGAACGATCTTAAACCCGGTATCCATCCTTTGACTTGTTCCGTCAAGAAAAATCTTTTTTGCTGATTAGGTGAGTCTTGTTCTACCTCCGAATGGGTTGCATCTCGAATTGCCGAAGGTTTTTGTTTCGAAATCCGGTGTCCCCCGGATATCAAAACAGGA
>CAZPPD010000143.1:0-9898 GCA_964588185.1 uncultured Alcaligenaceae bacterium
CGGGGTTCTGCCGCACCACCGCGATCGAGGCCAGCATCGCCGAGACGAAATCGATCTCCCGGTCGAGCAGGATCGGCATGGACACCACGGTCAGCGTGAAGAGCGCCGCGGCCAGAAGCGCGCCGACCGCTGTGCCTATAGCAAGGAAGGTCCAGCCCGCGGAGGTGAAGAAGACGACATCGAGGAAACCAAACCGCCCTCGGCTTTTCGCCATTCGGTCAGCCGTGACTTGGCTTTGTTGTATCGGCTGGCTTTGGACATGGGGTCGGCCAACACTTACGAAGAATTGGTGCGCATTGTCCTCGACGGCTTGTTGGAAGCCAGCCCGGCAGAAGTGGGAGCGATTCTGTCGTTAAAAGAAGGCCGGGAATTGGAAGTCACGGCTCATCGCCATCGGGACCCCAGCATCCGGACTTATCACAAAGTATCCGAATTTGTTTCGAATGACGTCCTCAGCCAACGCCAAGCGGTCCTGGCCGAAGATATAGCTCGGGATCGCTACTTACGCAACCGGGAAAGTCTGACAGAATTGGGAGCCACCAGTCTAATTTGCGCCCCCATCATTTTCGGCGAAAAAATTCTTGGCCTGATCCATCTTTACTGCACCGATCCGCACAAATCTTTGAATGGCGAAGATCTGGAATTCACCGTTGCCGTGGCCAAACAATTGGGGGCCGCAATCCACCAAACCCAGCGGCATGCTTCCCTGTCGGCAGAAAATCAGGCATTGCGGGATCAATTGCGAGTGGAAAGTGAGTTGGTTGGCAAAAGTCAGGGAATCCAACAAATCGAAAATCAAATTGCCATGGTAGCCGGCACCAATGCGACAGTGTTGATCCGGGGAGAAAGCGGCGTCGGCAAGGAACTGGTCGCGCGCGCTATTCATTACTCCAGCCATCGCCGCGAAGGCCCGTTTATCTGCTTGAATTGTGCTGCTATTACAGAAACTTTGCTGGAGAGTGAACTTTTCGGCCATGAAAAAGGAGCTTTCACCGGGGCAACGGAGAAAAAGATCGGCAAGTTCGAAGCCGCCGATGGGGGGACCATATTCCTGGATGAAATCGGCGAAATGACCTTCGCAACGCAAGCCAAGCTGCTAAGGGTTCTGGAAGGCCATCCGTTTGAACGGGTGGGCGGAGGAACCAATATCCGGGTAGACGTCCGGGTTGTTGCGGCCACCAACCAACCCCTCGAGAAAGCGATGCAAGAGGGGAATTTTCGCAAGGATCTCTTTTATCGTCTTCAAGTAGTGGAAATTAGAGTCTTGCCCCTTCGCGAACGAAAAAGCGACGTACCGTTGCTAGCCGACCATTTTTTACATCGATTTGTTCGGGAAACCGGCCGCAAGATCAAAGGATTCTCGCCGGCAGCCCAAAAGGCAATGCAAGAGTATAGTTGGCCCGGTAATGTCCGGGAACTCCGGAATGTGGTGGAACGGGCTGTGGCCTTAGGGAAAGGGCCCATGTTGGATGTTCAGGATATTTGGTTGTCTTCCCTGGAAGCAGTAGATCTTGCACCTGTAGAAAATACAGAAACCGGCTATGTCCCCCGCTCTTTGGACGACATCGAAAAAGTCCACATCCAGGAAACCTTGGCTTATACGGATTGGAATAAAAGTCAGGCTGCTTCTATCCTCAAAATCGAACGATCAACTTTGGACCGAAAGATAAAAGCGTACGATCTGAAAAGGTGATACTCACTCGCAAAAGCGACACGATTAATTCTAAGAAATTCACCCGCGCCGATCCTATCTTTTGGTCATTTCCCGAGGTGCCTTGTGAGTACCAAGCAAACCGATCCTGAATCCGGAATTTGGCGACGAAATCTGGCAGAATGGTCCCGCGCTCTTTTTGAGGGGATTGACGATGCTGTTTTTGTCCATGATCTCCGCGGCCGTATTCTGGACGCCAATCCGGCTGCTTCTCGCCGATTGGGGTACACCCGGGAGGAATTCCTTAGACTCTATACTCGTGACATTGACGATCCGGCGTTTGCAGCCAATTTTGAGTCCCGCCTGGAAAAGCAGATGACCGAAGGAAACCTTCGCTGTGAAGGAAAACATCGAACCAAGGATGGCCGAACTATTCTTGTGGACATCAACACTTCGGCCATTGAGTTTCACGGCAAACCGTGTGTTCTAGCGGTGATGCGGGATATTACCGAGCAGAAAAAAGCCGAGCAAACACTGGTCAAACAGAAAGAATTATTGCGGTCGGTTTTGGAGAGCATGGGAGACGGGGTTCTGGTCGTGGATGAAAATAACCGCTTGCTGGTGTGCAATCCCGTCGCTCAGCGGTTGTTCGGTATCTCTTCAAAAGAGAGCTTGCAACAATGGCCGCCAAAAGAGCGGCTATTCAAACCGGATCAAATCACACCTTTTCCTCCCGATGCCTATCCCTGGCAACGAGCGATCCAAGGAAAAACCATTAAAGATGCGCAAATCTTTATTCGTGCCGCTACCGATTCGGCAAGGGAGAGATTTGTCAGCATGACGGCTCGTCCCTTGAGAGGGGTAATTGGAGGAGTACGTGCCGGAATCGTCGTCTGTCACGATATTACCGAACAGAAGCAAGCCGAGCGGCGGCAAACTCTACAATATGCCATCGCCCGCATCATCACCGGGGCCAAGACCTATGACAACCTGGGCCAAATGGTCCTGAAGACCCTTTGCGAGGGATTGGCTTGGGACCTGGCTTTACTCTGGACGGTTGACAAGAAGGAACAGGTTCTCCGTTGCAGCGCGGTTTGGAACCGGAAAGAATTGTCTCTCAAAGAATTCACCAAGGTCAATCGAAAAACCGTTTTTGGAAAAGGAGTGGCGTTGCCCGGAAGAGTCTGGGAATCCAAAAAGCCGGTCTGGGTTCCCAACATCCATGAGGATCCCAAACTCCAGGAGGTTTCCTATTACCTAAAACCCGCACAGCTACAGCGAGGGTTTGCCTTCCCGATTTGGAGTTCAGGAGAAATAACCGGTGTGGTTGAATCCTTCAGCCGGTTTCTAGAAGTCCCCAATGAGGAAATGCTTACCCTGGCTGCCACTCTTGGAAGCCAAATCGGTCAGACTTTGAAGAGGCAGCGGGTCGAACATGAATTGCGGGAATCCCAAGCTTTTTACCACTCCCTGGTCGAAAGTTTGCCGCAAAACCTGATCCGCAAAGACCGCCAGGGAAGAGTGACATTTGCCAATCAGAACTATTGTCAGCTCCTTGGAATTTCGTTGGGGGAACTGATCGGCAAAACAGACCTGGAATTATTCCCTGAAGAAACCGCCAAGAAATACCGGGCCGATGATATTCGTGTCTTGGAAACGGGAGAAGCGTTGGAACTGGTGGAAGAACATTACAAACCCGATGGGGAAAAAATGTATGTCCAAGTGGTAAAAACCCCAATCTTGGACGACGCCAAGAATATCATCGGAACACAAGTCCTATTCTGGGATGTAACCGAACGCATCCGTTACGAAGAAGCCCTGGAGGCGTCCGAGTGGCGGTATCGCCAATTAACGGAAGCCACCTTGGATGCTATCGTGGTTTCCGATCAAGAGGGAATAATCACGCTGTTCAATCCTGCCGCTGAAAAATTGTTTGGCTACAAAGCCGACGAGGTGGTCGGTTACCCGTTGGATGTGCTCATTCCTCTTGAATATGTAAACAAACACCAAAAAGGAATGCGAAGGTTTGTGGAAAGCCGGGTGCCGTCGATTGTCGGCAAAGCCGTAGAAATGCACGGTCGGCGGAAGGACGGGACGCAATTTCCCATGGAACTGGCGTTGTCGGCTATCAATTTGGAGGGAGAAGGGCAGAAGAAATCAAAGTTGCAGTTCCTTGGGGCCATCCGCGACCTGACCGAACGCAATCGCATGCGTTCCACACTTATTCAAAACGAGAAGCTGGCTTCGATTGGTTTGATGTCTGCCGGCGTGGCTCATGAAATCAATAATCCCCTGGCCTTTATCGGAAACAATCTGGCCGTTCTCCAGCGGGACCTTTCCGGGATAATGGACCTGTTGAACCACTACCAATCTTGCCATCCGGAAATGGCGGCATCAGTCCCGGAGAAGATTGATATGATTGAGCAAATCATTCAAGAGATTGATCTTCCTTACATCCAAGAAAATATAGATCGACTGCTGAACCGAACCCGAGATGGAGTGGACCGGGTTGCCCGGATCGTGCAAAGCCTGCGCGGGTTGGCACGGACCAGTAAAACCGAGAGACAATTGGCTTCCATCCCGGATTTGGTGGATACTTCCTTGGAAATGGTGCTCAACCGAATCAAGCGGTTGAATATCATGATTGAATCCAATTATGATCCGGACCCGGTGGTTTCGTGCGTTCCCCCTCAGATTTCCCAAGTGCTTTTGAACTTGTTTGTCAATGCCATCCAGGCCTTGGAAGCGAGCAAACAGGAGGAAAGGCGTTTGCACATCACCGTCCATAGGTTGCAAGAGGAAATGGCTGTGGCAGTTGCGGACAATGGTCCGGGAATTCCGGAGGAGCACCGATCCCAAGTCTTTGATCCCTTTTTTACTACCAAGGATGTCGGAGAAGGGACCGGGCTGGGATTATCCATTAGCCACAACATTATCTCCAGTCACGGGGGGCGTTTTGAAGTAGAGAGTGAAGCCGGCCGGGGAACGACCTTTCGATTTTTTTTACCTTTAAATTCCGATTGATTGCTACCTATTCCAGGAAAAATTCTTATGCCATCAACAAAGCACACTCTGCTGGTAGTCGATGACGAAATGGATGTTTGTGATTCCGTTCACGACCTTTTGCGGCGGGAGTTCCATGTTTTGAAAGCCCGCAGTGCCGAAGAAGGCATGAAGCTGATGGCGGAACAAGAAGTTCACATCATCATGTCCGACCAACGGATGCCCAAGATTACCGGAGTGGAGCTGCTCTCCCAAATTCGCCAAGGCCATCCGCATGCGATACGCATGTTGTTTACCGGGTTCGCCGATTTGGAATCCATTATCTCTGCCATCAACCAAGGCCATATTTTTCAGTTCCTGAAGAAACCCTGGAAACCGGAAGATCTACTAAAAGCAGTTCGAGAAGCCGCTTCTGAGTTCGACCGCATTGTGGTAGAAACTACACGGGTGAAAAAACTGCAGGAGGAAGTGAACCTTCTCAATCAACGCGTGGAATCTTTGGAAAAAGAAGTGGAGAATCTTAAAATCCACTGAGATCGAGATCGGCAAAAGCCATGGTTTTTCACTGTAGATCGGACATCCTGTGGTATTATGCAAGTCTGTGGTTCAGTCCAACATAATTAAACCCACCATTCATGATGGATTTCCTTCAATGAAAAATATTTTTCAGCTCGCCCTATTAGTGATTGTGTGTTTTTCCGGGACAACATTCGCTCAATTTAAGGGCAAAATTCTAGTCAAAGGTTTAGAGAATCCGGAATCCGTCGCCGTGAGCCGCCAAGGGGGAATCTTTGTTTCTTCGCTCGGAAAGATCGGCCAAGACGGAGACGGGGCAATTTTGGAGATAAAGAAGGGAAAAGCCGAAGTATTTGCAGCCAATTTAGACGATCCCAAGGGCATCACCTTCTACCAGGACACGTTGTATGTGAATGATAAAAACCGTGTTTGGAAGATTAACAAAAAAGGCCAGGCCAAAATCGCTGTCCCCACCAAAGACTTTCCGCATCCCCCGATTGCACTCAACGATGTCGTTGCCGATCCGGAAACCGGGACCCTGTATGTCGCTGATTCAGGAGATCAGGGAAAAAGCGGGGCGGTTTATCGCATTAGCCCAAAGGGCAAAGTAACCACCGTCATTCATGACGATAAAATGCCGGAGCTTAATCGGCCCAATGGCCTTGCCATGGACGGGCAATCTTTCATTTTGCTGACCGATTCGGGAACCGGGATTTTGTATCGCATCCGTGTCAAAGACGGCAAAGCGGAAAGAGTTGCCGGTGGTTTTGGGCACGCCGACGGATTGGCTTGGGACCTGCACGGTCAGCTCTTCATCACGGATTGGAAAGGCGGAAGGGTATTCGGCATTCACCGGCCCGGGGACAAAGCTAAACTGCTGCCAGTCCGTTTCAACTCAGCGGCGGACCTTTGTTTTGACCAGGAGAAGAAACGGTTGCTTATCCCCGATATGCGAGCGGGTACTTTGACAGCCCTCCCGGCGTCCATCCCCGGGGCAGTAGTTGATACCCGGCCCTTGCCTTACAAAACGATGTTTGCCTTCCCAAAAATCAAGTGGACCGGTTGGGAACCGTTAGATGAACAAGGAAAAGTCGTTTCCCTGCGGCCGTTAGTGTTGACCCATGCCGGCGACGGCAGCAACCGCGTTTTTGTGGCCATGCAACGGGGCGTTATTCATGTTTTCCCCAACGATTCCGAGGTGAAAAAGACCAAAGTCTTCTAGGATATCCAAGAAAAAGTCATTAATAAAGACCGTGAAAATGAACAGGGACTCCTGGGCTTGGCGTTTCATCCCGACTACGAGAAGAACGGCGAGTTCTTTGTTTTTTACACCTTGCGCACTCCCAAATTAACCAACATCCTGTCCCGTTTCCGGGTCAGCAAGGATGATCCCAACAAAGCAGTGCTGGAATCCGAAGAAGAACTCCTGCGAATAAAACGCCCCTTCTGGAATCACGATGGGGGCACGATTACCTTTGGTCCTGATGGCTATCTTTACATTGCCTTGGGAGACGGCGGCAAAGCGAACGATCCGTTCAACAATGCCCAGAATCTGAAAACGCTATTGGGCACCGTCCTCCGAATCGACGTCAACCGAACGGAGGGAGATAAGAAATATGGGATTCCCAAGGACAACCCTTTTGTCGGCCGCAAAGATGCCCTTCCGGAAATCTGGTGCTACGGTTTGCGGAACGTTTGGCGGATGGCATTTGATCGCAAAACCGGGAAACTCTGGGCCGGGGAAGTGGGTCAGAATTTGTTCGAGGAGATCAACATCCTTACCAAGGGCGGTAATTATGGTTGGAAACTGCGCGAAGCTCTTCACCCGTTTGGTTTCAATGGGGTTACCCAACCGACCGAAAAACTGATCGAGCCGATTTGGGAATACCATCACCAGTTGGGACTATCCATTACGGGTGGTCATGTTTACCGCGGCAAGGAATTTCCGGACATGCAAGGAATGTACATCTATGGGGATTATGTGAAAACCCAAATTTGGGCTTTGAAATATGACGAAGAACAAAAGCGAGTGACCGAAAATCGCCGCATCCAAGATCGCAAGAAACCGATTTTATCTTTCGGAGAAGATGAAAACGGGGAAGTGTATCTTCTGACAATGTCCTTGTCCGGACAGGGCATATACCGATTTGCCCGGACAATTTCAACCGCCCCCAAAAGGTAAGCATATAAGCCTGATCGAATTGCCCGGTGGTCCCAACTGGTCAGACTCTTCCGGCTACCGGCAATTCGATGAGTATCACTCACCGGAAAATGATTCATTTCATTTGACAAAATACCCATTTCCGGGTGATATTAAATTATTCTCCCAATCAAAATTATTTATTTGCCCAGATCCGGAATTTCCGTGTCCAAACCTAATTTTCGGGGAAGGTAGAAGCAAAACATCCAAATCTACATTTTGGATCTCTTAAAGGGACGACTCATGGGATCGACTCAAAAAAGAACCGGGTTCACCTTGATTGAATTGCTGGTAGTAATCGCCATTATTGCAGTACTGATTGCTTTGTTACTTCCTGCGGTGCAAAAAGTCCGGGCTGCAGCCATTCGCATAGAATGCGTCAATCAACTTCGCCAGATGGGTACGGCTCTTCACGAATATCATGAGGTAAACAAGCATTTGCCACCGGCTCACAACGTTGATCGGGATGTTTATAACTGCCCTCAGCCATTCGATGATAAATGGTTTTTTAGCTGGATGACGAGGATTTTGCCTTATATCGAGCAGCAGGCTCTCTATAACCAGGTTGATTTTTCCGCGCATCCTTGGTGGCAGCATCCGATCAACGAAACGCCGGTTAAATTGTTTGTTTGCCCTATGGATGAACGGGGAGAATTAATCGCACTTTACAAGGATAACGATTTAGTTGCTTTGACAGATTACTTGGCAGTGAGTGGAACTAATGAGCTTGCGTTCGATGGGGTAATCCACGTGAATTCCAGGTATGCTCTCCACAAAATCCCCGATGGAGCCAGCAATACGTTGCTTATTGGCGAACGCCCGCCGTCTAAAGATTTGGTTTATGGCTGGTGGTTTGCCGGGGCCGGACCGCATCCCAATTTTGGCACAGCGGATGTTTGCCTGGGGGTGAATGAGATCAAAGATGTCGAAAATCCCGGCGTAAAAGACCATTTCCGCATAGGGTATTTGGATGATCCGCCGAACGAGCACATGTACCATTTCTGGAGTCTGCATGCCGAGGGAGCCAATTTCCTTTATGCAGACAATCATTGCTCTTTCATTCCATACACAGTGGACCAATCCATTTTAAATGCCACTGCCACCCGCAATGGCAAGGAGCTTGAAATTTATCCCTGAGTTGAATCATGATCGAGAGGAAATGCCAAGGATGTTGAAGAATTTTCTATTCATTACCCTTCTGGTTCCCTTCGTTTTAATTGGGTGCGGCGAAAACGATCAGAAAGAACCGGTGAAAGTGAAAGAGATAAAAGGCAGAATTCCTCCCAAACCCCCGGGAAGATAATCAACTGTTGATAATTTCTTCCCGAAAAATATCTTTTGGAATCAGTCCAACAATCCTGTTAGATTATTAACCAATTCACCTCTGTACTTTTTCTACCTTGTCTCCTAAGGAGATCGCCAGCTATGGAATGCACATTTCGAAAAAGATCCGGTTTTACTTTGATTGAACTCTTAGTGGTCATTGCCATTATTGCCGTTTTAATTGCTTTGTTAATGCCGGCGGTTCAAAAAGTCCGTGCTTCGGCAATGCGCATCGAATGTACCAACCAGTTACGGCAAATTGGCACTGCGCTTCACCAGTATCACTTTGCTCACGGCAACCTACCCCCGGCTCATAGCTCAAACGAAAACCATCTCAACCGGCCTCTGCCCAAAGATCAAAAATGGTTTTTCAGCTGGATGGCTCGAATCCTGCCTTATATCGAGCAACAGCCTCTTTACAACAAAATCAACTTTAATGCTTGGCCTTGGTGGCAGCATCCAATCAATGAAACTCCTATTCCGTTGTACGTTTGCCCGATGGATGACCGGGGCGAGTTGATAGCTTTGGTGGAAAACAACAAAGTTGCCCTGACCGATTACCTCGCCGTAAGCGGAACCAATGAACTTCAATTTGATGGGGTAATCCACGTGAACTCCGACTACGCATTCGACGAAATACCGGATGGAGCCAGCAATACCTTGATGGTGGGAGAAAGGCCGCCTTCAAAAGATCTGATTTACGGCTGGTGGTTCGCCGGATCCGGAAATTTTCCTTACTTTGGGACCGGAGATGTTTGCCTGGGAGTAAATGAGGTTATGGATCCCAAAAATCCCGGTAAAAAGGATCACTTCCGCAAAGGGATTCTAGAAGACCCGGCCAATGTACACATGCTTCATTTCTGGAGTTTACACACTGAGGGAGCAAATTTCCTTTATGCGGATAACCATTGTTCGTTTATTCACTATTCCGTAGATCAGGCCCTTTTGAATGCCACCGCGACTCGCGATGGCGGAGAACCACAGGTTTTACCTTAGCAAAGTGAATTCAACCAGAGAAAGGTTATGCCCGAGATGCTTAGGATCCTGTTTCTAGGAATCATAATTTTTTCCGGGGGGCTTACCGGTTGTAGTAATGAGAAGAAAGAACCGGTAAAAGTAAAGCTTAAACCGGGAAGAATTCCTCCCAGACAACCGGGAAGATAGATTAGATTAAAGATGAATATGTTTTCGGAAAATATTCCGGC